>DATEJJ010000035.1:0-3480 GCA_035278125.1 Rugosimonospora sp. | reverse complement strand
CTGCTGAACGGCCCGCTGCGGCAACAGGTGGAGGCGCTGGTGGCGCACGCTGGGGACGCCGAGCGGGCACAGTTCGCGCTGTCCGCGTCGTACCGCACGATCGCCGACGTGGTGCACGACGCCGGGCAGGGCGAGCGGGCCGCCGCGCTGTACGCGGCCTGCGTGGACATCCGCAGCCGGCTGCACTGGGACGACCCGGCCAACCAGGAGTACGCCCGGGAACTGTCGGTCGCGTACAACCGGTGGGGCGGGGTGCTCGCCGACCTCGGCGACCACGACCAGGCCCGGGACCTGTACGACAAGGCGCTGGACATCCGGCACCGGCTGGTCGCCACCCGGCCCGGGGACCCGGACCGCGCCCGCCTGCTCGCGGTCTCCTACGAGAAGCTGGGCGACCTGGCGGCGCGGTACGCGGACCGGCCGGAGGCGGCGCGGCTACAGGATCAGGCGTACCAGATCCGGGAGCGGCTGGCGGCGGACTACCCGGCGGACGCGACGTACGCGCGGGACCTGTCGATCAGCTGCGAGCGCCTCGGCGACCTGGCCATGGAGGCCGGCGACTACACCGCCGCGCGCGGCCACTACCAGCGCTGCCTGGATATCCGGGAACGGCTGGTCCGCGATCCCCCGACCGACACGACACCGGCCCGGGATCTGTCCAATCTGTACGATCGGCTGGGCGATATCGCCACCGACGAAGAGGACTACCCGGCGGCGGCCCAGCATTTCCGGCGCGCGCTGGAACTCCGCCAGGGTTTGTGCGAACGGGAACCGGACAACACCCGGTTCCGCCGTGACCTGTGCGTTTCGTACGCCGCCCTGGGCTATCTCGCACAGCGCGAAAACCGGTGGGGTGATGCCGAATCGTTCTATCTCAATGGTTTGGCCGGCACCAGAAGGCTGCTGGACCTGGAGCCGCGCAATACCAATTTCGCACGCGACCTGTGCCGGTTCTTCGAACTGCTGGGTGATCTGGCCGACGACCGGGACGAGCAGGACCAGGCCCGGCAGTGGTTCACGCAGGGACTACGCGCGGTGGAGCGGCTGCGCGCGGTCGACCCGGACAACCGCGTTCTCGCGCAGCAGGCGGACCGCCTGCGCGAGCGTCTGAGTAGTGCCTAGAATGAGCGGCGAACAACACTTTCGCGAACGAGACCTGAACGGCGGAGCGGTACCGCAACCGGCAGTGTCGGTTACCCGGCGTGTCCACGTTGGACCATTGCCAGCGCGGCTCCGTTCTGACATAGTGTGCTCTTCAGTGGGGCCATAGCGTCTCAGGCTCCAGCTGAGCACTGTCGCCTCGCCATACATTCCCGGATGCGCCGGGGATCCACGTCGGTTACCCGGCGCAGGCCCGCGGCCATCCCTTCATCTTTGAAGAGAGCGGACCGTGGAGACCGTTGTCACTCGTCGCACCAGTATGGTCACGACGCTGCACGAACTAGGGCGCACGCCGCTCGACAGCATCCCCGTGGAGCAGGCGGCGGAGCTGGCCCGGCACGTGCTGGACCGCCAGGAGCACGACCCGGGCGCGGTGGAGGTAGCGCGGTTCGGCTCGGTGGTGTAGCACACGCGGCCGTGACCACCGAGGGGGCGCCGGTCCGCCGCTGGCCGATCAGCCAGTACGTGATCAAGGTACACAGTCGCTGCGATCTCGCCTGCGACCACTGTTACGTGTACGAGCACGCCGACCAGAGCTGGCGTGGCCGGCCCCGGGTGATGTCCCCGGCGACGGTACGGGCCGCCACCGGGCGGATCGCCGAGCACGCGGCCGCGCATCACCTGCCCCGGGTGACCGTGGTGCTGCACGGTGGCGAGCCCCTGCTGCTCGGGCCGGCCCGGATGCGCGAGGTGCTGGCCACGGTCCGGGCCGGCATCGACCCGGTGACCCGGCTCGACCTACGCATGCAGTCCAACGGATTGCGGCTGTCCGAGGAGTTCTGCGCGCTGTTCGCGGAGTACGACGTGCGCGTGGGGATCTCGCTGGACGGCGACCGTACCGCCAACGACCGGCACCGGCGCTTCGCCGACGGCCGTGGCAGCCACGACCGCGTGGCGCAGGCGCTGCGGCTGCTGCGCCGCCCCGAGTACCGGCGCCAGTACGCCGGCATCCTCTGCACCGTGGACGTGGCCAACGACCCGGTTGCCGTCTACCAGGCGCTCCGCTCGCACGAGCCGCCCCGGGTCGACCTGCTGCTGCCGCACGCCACCTGGGACAGCCCACCGGCCCGCCCCGCACCGGAGGCCGCCCCGTACGCCGGCTGGCTGCTGGCGGTGTACGACCGCTGGGTCGCCGAAGGGCGGCCCATGGCGATCCGGCTGTTCGACGCGCTGCGCTCGACCGCCCGGGGTGGGCCCAGCGGGAGCGAGTGGGTCGGGCTGGACCGCGCCGACCTGGTGGTCATCGAGACCGACGGCGCGTGGGAGCAGGTGGACTCGCTCAAGACGGCGTACGACGGTGCCCCGGCGACCGGGCTCGACGTCGCCTCGCACGCCGTGGACGAGGTGTCCGTGCTGCCGCAGATCGTCCGGCGCCAGACCGGGCTCGCGGACCTGTCCGGGCAGTGCCGCGGGTGCCCGGTGGTACGCCAGTGCGGGGGCGGGCTCTTCGCGCACCGGTACCGGTCCGGCACCGGGTTCGACAACCCGTCGGTGTACTGCGCCGACCTCAAGGAGTTGATCGTGGGGCTGAATGCCCGGATGCGCGCCGAGGCGGTACCCGCCGCCGGCGCCGGGGCCGACCTGCCGGACGGGTTGCTGGAGCGCATCGGCTCCGGGCGTACCGACGGGGACGCGGTGCGGTTCCTCGCCGCCGGCCAGTACGCGATCAACCGGGCGTTGCTGGTGGCCGTGGCCCGCGCCGGCACGTCCGAGGTGCGGTCGGCCTGGGACCTGCTCGCGCGCCTGGACCGCGAGGCCCCTGCCGCGGTTGCGGCCACGCTGGCCCACCCGTACCTGCGGGTGTGGGCTGCGGGCACCCTGCGCGGCGTCACCGCCGACACCGGGGGCAGCGGGTACCTGGCGAACGTCGCCCTCGCCGCCGCCCTCCGCGCCGGCGTACCCGCCGACCTCGACGTGGCGGCCCGCGCCGGTACCGTCGTCCTGCCCGGGTTGGGCACGGTCCAGGTGCCCGCCGCGGTCACCGGGACGGTACGGCTGGCGGCCACGCCCGAGCACCTGACTGTCCACCATGGAGGTACGTCGGCCCGGGTGCGCCTCGTGCCCGCCCACCGCCTCGTCACCGCGGACTACGACCTGCTGCTCGAAGACACCGACCCGCACCGCGACTGCTACGGCGAGAAGGTGCTGGACCGCATGTCTGCGCCGTCGATCAGCCGGTGGGCCGCGACGGTACGCGAGGCGTGGCAGGTCATCGGGGCCGATGCGCCGCAGCACCGCGACGCGCTCGCCGCCGGCCTGCGGGCGTTGGTGCCGCTGGTCGCCGATCCGGCCGAGCAGCGCAGCGCCACGGCGCAGGAC
>DATEJJ010000034.1:0-6308 GCA_035278125.1 Rugosimonospora sp. | reverse complement strand
CCGCGGTGACACCGGCCAGCAGACCGGAGCCGGCGTGGCCCGCCGGCGAAATGGTGACGATCGCGTACCACAAAAGTGGCATGAGAATCATGCTACGTTTCCCGGAACTCCTAGCGCATGCCCGGTCGCCGAATGTACCGTCCCTGGGAGGGGCAGCCGGGGTTGAGGGGTTCGACGATGAACGATCCATTGCCTAGTTGGCGCGAAGGCCCGATCAAGAAGCGACTCCTCGACGGTGTGCGCACTCTGGTGCGGGACACGCCGCCGCGCGCCCGGATCGCGGTGTTCGACAATGACGGCACCCTCTGGTGCGAGCGGCCCAGCAGCGTGCAGGCGCTGTTCCTGCAGGCGCGGTGGCGGGAGATGGCCGCCGTCGATCCGGCGCTGGCGCAGCGCGAGCCGTTCCGGTCGGCGGCGCACGCGGACACCGGACCGCTGCCCGATCTGCTCGGCGACGTCCGGCGCTTCGCCGCCGCGGTGGCCGCCGCCTACCAGGGGTACACGGTGCAGGAGTTCGCCGCGTCCGCCCGGCACTTCCTGGCGACCGCGGTACACCCGGACTTCGACGCACCCTTCACCCGGCTCGTGTACCGGCCCATGGCCGAGCTGATGGACCTGCTGCGGGACAACGGCTTCGCGGTGTTCATCACCGCCTCGGTCGGCCGGGACCTCGCCCGCGCGGTGGTCGAGGAGGCGTTCGAGTTGCCGGCGCACCAGGTGATCGGCTCCGCCGCCGCGCTGGAGTACGTGGGCCAGACCCTGCGCCACCGCAACCGGCCCAGCCAGACGCTGGACGAGCGGTCCTCGCGCGTGGTGCACATCTACGAGCGCACCGGCCACCTGCCGGCGTTCGCCGCGGGCAACGCGGACGGCGACGTGGAGATGCTCCAGGCGGCGCAGTTCGGGCTGCTGCTGCACCACGACGACGACCAGCGGGAGTACGCGTACCACGCCGGCGCCGAGCAGGCGCGTGCGGTCGCCGCCGAGGCGGGCTGGCTGGAGGTCAGCATGCGGGACGACTTCGCCGAGGTCTTCGACCTGGAGCCGGCCCGTGCCGTGGTCGCCAGCGCGCGGTAGCGTCGAGGAGTGACTCTTGGCAGCCGGGTGATCGAGCGGTACCTGCGCCTTCCACCGCCCGTCACCCGGGCCGTACGGGTACGGCGGGAACTGCCGGTACGCATGCGTGACGGTGCCGTGCTGCGCACCGACCACTACGAGCCGCGGTTACGCCCGGCGGCCACCATCCTGATCCGCACGCCGTACGGGCGGGGCGGGGTGATGGGCCTGATGTCCGGCCGTACCCTGGCCGAGCGCGGGTTCCACGTGGTGCTGCAGAGTTGCCGGGGCACGTTCGACTCGGACGGCACGTTCGAGCCGATGCGGCACGAGCGCGCGGACGGGCTGGACACGGTGGCGTGGATACAGGGGCAGCCCTGGTTCGACGGAAACCTGTTCACGTACGGGCCGAGCTACCTCGGGTTCACCCAGTGGGCGATCGCGGCCGAGGCGGGGCCGGTACTCAAGGGGATGCTGGCCGCCGTGACCACGGCCGGCTTCCGCGACCCCACGTACGCGGGCGGTGCGTACTCGCTGGACACGGTCCTCAACTGGGCGGCGCTCACCCGCAACCAGGGCGGCTCGCTGCTGTCCTTCATGTACAAGCAGGCGCGCTCGCAGCGGCGGCTCCGCCAGGCGCTCAGCCACCTGCCACTGTCCGAAGTGGACACCAAGGCGACCGGCGACAGCGTCCGCTTCTTCCAGGAGTGGCTGGCGCACAGCGAGCCGGACGACCCGTACTGGGCGGACCGGGTACACCTGCACCGGGTGGCGCAGGTACAGGCCCCGGTGTGCATGGTGGGCGGCTGGTACGACATGTTCCTGCCCTGGCAGCTGCGCGACTACGCCACACTGCGCGCCGCCGGGAAGGCGCCCCGGCTGGTGATCGGCCCGTGGACGCACGCCGACCCGCACCTGCTCGGCCACTCCATGCGGGAGGGGCTGGACTGGTTCCACCGGCAGCTGGCCGGCGGCACCGACCGGCCCGGCGGCGTGCGCATCTACGTGGGCGGCGCGGACGAGTGGCGGGACCTGCCGGACTGGCCGCCGCCGCACAGCGCGCGCACCGACTGGCTGCTCCAGGCCAACGGGGGCCTGTCTACGCGCCAGCCGGCGGACACCGGGCCGGACAAGTTCCGCTACGACCCCACCGACCCGACCCCGTCGCCGGGCGGCCCGCTGCTCACCCCGCAGGCGGGGCGGCGGGACAACCGCGAGGTGGAGTCGCGCTCGGACGTACTGGTCTACACGACCGAGCCGCTGCGTACCGCGTACGAGGTGATCGGGCCGGTGTGCGCGACTGTCCACATCAGATCGAGCCTGGACCACTTCGACGTGCACGTACGGGTCTGCGAGGTGGACGCCGCCGGCCACTCGGAGAACATCTGCGACGGGCTGGTACGCGTGTCACCCGGTCTGTTCCCGCCGGACCGGGACGGGGTACGCGCGGTCGAGGTGGAGCTGTGGCCGATGGCGTACCGGTTCCCCGCCGGGCACCGGATCCGGGTACAGGTGGCCGGTGGGGCGCACCCCCGGTACGCGCGCAACCCCGGTACCGGCGAGCCGCTGGGCAGCGCCACCCGGTTACTGGTGGCCGACAACGAGGTGTTCCACGACCCGGCCCGCCCGTCCGCCCTGCACTTCCCCGGCTAAACCCTGTCCCACCGGAAGAGTCGGCTCGCCAGCAACGTCAGCACGGCGGCGAACAGGAGCAGCCCGCCGAGCGTGGGCAGCACGCTGACCGCGTCCTTGCCGCGCACCATGACGTCCCGCATCGACTCCACCAGGTAGCGCAGCGGCAGCAGCTTGGACAGCGTCTGCAGCCACGCGGGCGCCGCGTCGAGCGGGAAGAACGAGCCGGACAGGAACGCCATCGGTAGCACAACAAGTTGGACGATTCCCTGCGCGCTGTCATCGGTCTTGGCGAACGCGCCGATCACCAGGCCCAGCGACAGGAAGGCGAGGGTACCCGCCATCACCAGCGGGATGGCCATCCACCACTGTCCGGACAGCTTCAGCCCGAAGTACGGCAGCAGCGCGACGCCGATGAAGATGGCCGTCTGCACCAGCGCGATGCCGATGCTCACCACCAGCCGCGCGGCGAGCAGCGTGCCGGTACCCACCGGAGCCAGCCGCAGCCGGCGCAGCAGCTGCTTGCGCCGCCAGTTCACGAACGTCAGCGCGGCGCCCGCCGTGCCGCCGGTGGCCAGCGCCCAGCCGAGCAGCCCGGGCGTGTAGTACTGGATGGTCTTCAGCGACTTGTCCTCGACCTGCTGCGTGGACAGCGTATCCAGCGGCTGGCCGGCGGTCGCCTGTACCAGCGCCTCCATGACGCTGCGCACGGTGGACGACTTCACCTGGTCGGCGGCGGAGTAGTACAGGCTCACCTGGTTGCCCTGCTGCGTCACGGCCGAGTCGCTGTCGCCCTTGCGTACCTTGTCCTGCGCGGCGGACAGGTCGCTGGTCTTCGTTATCTTCAACAGCTTGTCGATCTGCACCTTGGCGTCGCCGTTCAGGCTGTCCAGGATCGGCACCGGACCGACTTCGAGGACGCTCACCTTCGAGGTGGTCGCGCCCTTGAAGATGCCGCCGAAGAGCACCAGGAACATGAGCGGGAACCCGATGGTGAAGAAGATGGCGGAGCGGTCCCGCCGGTACGCCAGGAACATCGCCCGGCTGATGCTGCGCAGGCTCGTCACGCCCGGTACTCCCGTCCGGTCAGGGTGAGGAAGACGTCTTCCAGCGTGGCGCCGTGCACGGCCAGGCCGCGCAGCGCGTTGCGGTCCGCGAGGGCCGCCAGCACGGGTGCGGGGGTACGGGTGGCGATGGTCAGCGACACCCCGTCGTCGCTCACCTCCGTGTCCGGGAACATCCGCCGCGCCTCCTCCTCCGCCAGCGTGCCGTGCTCGATCGAGATGCGGGTCGGCGCGTCCAGCCCGCGCACCAGCGTCGCGGGCGCGCCGAGTTGCAGGACCTGCCCGTGGTCCATGATGGCCACCCGGTCGCAGAGGCTCTCCGCCTCGTCCATGTAGTGCGTGGTCAGCACGACCGTGCGGCCGTGCGAGTTGAGGTCGCGCAGGAGGTCCCACAGGTTGCGTCGGGCCTGCGGGTCGAGCGCCGCGGTCGGCTCGTCCAGGAACACCACATCGGGACCGTGTACCAGCGCGCAGGCGATGGACAGCCGCTGCGCCTGCCCGCCGGAGAGCCGCTCGGTACGGGTATCCGCCTTGTCCGCCAGGCCGACCAGCTCCAGCATCCCGTCCGAGGTCCGGTCCGGTATCCCGTACAGCGCGGCGAAGGTGCGGATCTGCTCGCGTGCGGTCAGGCTCTCGAAGAACGACGTCGCCTGCAGCTGCACGCCGATGCGGGTCAGCAGCCCCGTGTTGCGTGGCCAGGGCGACTCACCCAGCAGGGTCACCTCGCCGCTGTCGGCCTCGCGCAGCCCCTCGACAATCTCCAGCAGAGTCGTCTTGCCGGCGCCGTTGGGGCCGAGAATCCCGAAGAACTCTCCCGCCTCGACCTCGAAGGTGACCCCGTCCACGGCGCGCGTGTCCCCGTACGCCTTGCGTACGTCCTTCACGGTGATGGTCGCTGGCATGGCCACACAGTACCTAGCAGGATCGTATTGCGTGGACCCGTCGGCTCAGCTGCCGCGTACCTCGCGCGTGTCCAGCCAGCCGTCGCCGTTGATGTCCCGCATGTGCGTTTCGAACGTACCGTTGAAGTTTTCGTCGTAATCAGCGGATTCCACGCGGCCGTCGTGGTTGCGGTCGTGCCCGATGAAGTCGATCCGCCCGTCGTGGTTGCGGTCCACGTAGATGTCCACGCTGCCGTCCGCGTGCTGCACGGCGGTGTACTGGTCCCACTTGCCGTCGCCATCCGCGTCGATGTGCGGGTGGTACCCGACCGGCGTGTGGTCCCCCGGCAGCGGCATGGGTTCGCCGGGCAGCAGCGTGCCCTGCCCCGCCGGCGCGGCGCCGAGGGCCTCGTTCACCGGCGGCGCGAAGTGCCCGCCCCCCAACGGGTCGAAGGCGGCCTGCGGCGCGGCGCCCAGGGTCTCGTGCGCACCGGTGCTCAGGGCGCCGTGCGCGGCGGCGTTCAGCGCATTCTCTGCCGCCTGGCCGAACATGCCGGGCGCCGCGCTGACATGGCTGGACGCACCGAAGGTCTCGCCGGCGATCCCGGGCGGTTGCGGCGCGGTGCCGGGCGCCGCGCCGTGGGCGAGGCCGCTGGCGGAGCCGAGCAGCCCGAACAGGCTGGACTTGCTGGTGCGGGTCTCCACCGCGTGCTGGCCGCCGGCATCCGCACTCACCTGCGAGCGCAGCAGGTCGATCTCGTCGGCGCTGAGCCGGTACCCGGCCAGCGCGGCCGCCGGATCCGCGGCGAGCGCGGCGCGGAAGGACCCGTCGACGAGTAACCGCTCAAGCACCGTGTCGAAGTCACCCATGGTGCCTCCTAATCAAGTTCCGGCATGGGTACGGGCTGGGGCCGGGGCCGGCAGGTTCCGCACTGTACGGCGTCCTCGACGACGAGCCCTTCGGCACGGCCGCGGGAGTGGGAGCGGTGCACTTCGAGGAGGTACGGCCCGAACTTGGCGTGGTCCTCGCAGAGTCCACGGCCGCAGAACCGGCACATACCCCGAGCCGCCTTAGCACAGAACCAACATAACAACGGTCGCTCCTTAACCCCTGGCGCAGTCCACGACATCTGAGAGTCGGTAGAGGTGGACCGGCGTGGCCTTGTTGCCCGCCTTGTCGGCGGCCGTGACGATCGCTTCCACCGAGTTGCGGTAGGCCGGCATGCTGGCCTCACTCACCGGCCCCAGAGCCACGGAGTAGTACTTCCCGTCATAGGTTGCGGTAACTGGCGAGGACGACAGGTTGACCTGCCCCGCTGACAGCATGACCGTCACTGTCAAGCTGCCTGGCGTGTCGTTGGCATCGGAGACGAGCACGTGGAAGAGGGACGTTGTCGGACCGGTGCCCTGATTGCAGGCCGTGTTGTTCGCGTCGACGGCATAGATCTGCGCGGCATCCACTGATCCGGTGCCGATGGTGGGCGCGGTGGTGTCCGGAGGTGGCGGCGGGCTGGTGGTCTTCGAGGGTGACGGGCTCGCCCGGCGGCTCGGCGACGGGCTCGGCGACCGCCTCGGGCTCGGCGAAGGGGAGGTGGCCGGCGGCGGGATCGCGGCAGGGGTCTGGCTCGGGCTGGCCGACGGCGCGGCGCTGGGCGGCACCGAATCGGCCGGCGAG
>DATEJJ010000033.1:0-17461 GCA_035278125.1 Rugosimonospora sp. | reverse complement strand
CCCGGTACGCCGAGGCGCTGGCCGGTACCGACCTGGTGCTGCCGGTCACCGCACCCGGCAACGAGCACGTCTTCTACGTGTACGTGGTGCGCCACCCGCGACGCGACGAGATCCTCGCGGCGCTGCGCCGGTACGACATCGCGCTGAGCACGCACTACCCGTGGCCGGTGCACACGATGAGCGGCTTCGCCAAGCTCGGGTACGCACCCGGTGCGCTGCCGGTCACCGAGGCCGCGGCCGGCGAGATCTTCTCGCTGCCGATGTACCCGTCGCTGCCGGAGACGGTCCAGGACGAGGTGATCACCGCGCTCCACAAGATCCTGGCAACCCTGTAGGGAGCTTTCGTCATCTGCGTACCTTGCCCACGATCCTTTACGTAAGGTAGCCGGCCTGGCACGATCTGCTGACGGGAGACGCCGATCCATGGGGAGGCTCAGGTGTCGATTGCCGGCGCGTCCAGGACAGTCAGGGACTACCCGTTCAGCCAGCAGGACCGGTTGCACCTCGACCCGCTCTACGCACGCCTGCGCGAACAGGAGCCGCTCATCCGCGTCCGGTTGCCGTACGGCGAGGAAGCATGGCTGGCGACCAGGTACGAAGACGTCAAGGTGGTGCTGGGTGATCAGCGGTTCGGCCGCGCCGAGGCCCTGAGCCGGGACGAGCCGCGCTCGACGCCGCGGCTGCCCGACGGGGGACTGCTGCACATGGACCCGCCGGACCACACCAGGCTGCGCCGGCTCGTGGCCAAGGCGTTCACCGCCCGCCGGGTGGAGGAGCTGCGGGCGCGTACCCAGGAGATCGCCGACCAGCTTGTCGACGAGATGATCGTCAAGGGACCGGCGCTGGACTTCGTGGACGTGTTCGCGAAGCCGTTGCCGATCACGGTGATCTGCGAGCTGCTGGGCATCCCGGAGGTGGACCGGTTGCAGTTCTCCACCTGGGCCGAGGCCATCATCTCCACCACCTCCCTGCCGATGGAGCAGATCGAGACCTACCTGGCGAACATGCGCGCGTACATGACCGAGCAGATCGCCGCCCGGCGCCGCCAGCACACCGACGACCTGCTCGACGCGATGGTGTGCGCCCGCGACGAGCGGCAGGACCGGCTGACCGAGCAGGAGCTGATCGACCTGGCGTTCGGCCTGCTCGCGGCCGGCCAGGAGACCACCGTCACGCAGCTGCCGAACTTCCTCTACGTGCTGCTCACGCACCCGGAGCGGTGGCGCGAGCTGTGCGCCGGTCCGCAGCTGGTACCGGCGGCGGTGGAGGAGCTGATGCGGTACATCCCGCTCGGGGTGGCGGCCGCGTTCCCCCGGTACGCCAAGGAGGACGTGGAGCTGAGCGGGGTGCTGGTACGCGCCGGGGAGCCGGTCCTGCCCGCGGTGCACTCGGCCAACCGGGATCCGGCGGCCTTCCCCGACCCGGACCGGATCGACTTCCACCGCGATGCCCGGCCGCACTTCGGCTTCGGGCACGGTG
The DNA here is from genome assembly GCA_035278125.1 of Rugosimonospora sp. Taxonomy (GTDB): domain Bacteria; phylum Actinomycetota; class Actinomycetes; order Mycobacteriales; family Micromonosporaceae; genus DATEJJ01. Next base: position 15,982 of record DATEJJ010000033.1, on the reverse strand, counting down.
CCCACCACTGCCTGGGTGCGCCGCTGGCGCGGATGGAACTGCAGGTGGGTATCGGTACCCTGGTGCGGCGCCTGCCCGACCTGCGGTTCGCGGTACCGGAGGCGGAGTTGCGGTGGAACACCGGGCGGCTCGTTCGCGGTCTGGCGGCCATGCCCGTCACGTGGTGAGCCGCGAACTCAGCCGGCCCACTGGAGCGGGCTGATCGGGGAGATCGACGCCTGTATCTTGATCTTCCCCGACACGAACGCGTACTTGTCGAACACGGTCGGATTGACGATCCAGCGGTACCCGCCGCCGCTGGCGTCATAGATGTACACCTTTGGATCACTGCTCGTCTTGGCCAGGTGGACGCCGCCCATCGTGAAGTAGAAGCCGAAGCAGTCGATGAGCACCTGATCGGCCACGGTCGTGATGCCGCCCGCCGTGCCCCAGAGGTTCTCGTAGGCGGTGGGATCGGGGATCCAGTTGAGGTACGAGCCGGGGTCCACCAGGTAGACCTTCGGGGAGGTACCGGTCTTGACCCGCTGGCCCGGATGCGGGCAGTGAGGCCCGGGCGACGGGGCCGGCGTCGTGGCCTTGGTACCGGTGGCCGGGACCAGGGTGAGGCGCGCGGGGGAGGGGGATGTCCTGGTGGTGGGCCGCGTGGCGGTTGGCGATGCCGGAGCGGGCGACGCGTGGCCGAGCCCGCCTCCGCCATCCGCACCGCCGAGCGCGCCCGTACCCGCCTGCGGGCTGGTCGACGGTGCGACGGACGCGGGCCCGGCCACCGGCTTCGGCTGCGGTGTGGCACACCCGGTAGTGGCTACCACGCAGATTGCGAGCAGGGCGGCCAGCGCGGTTCGTCGGGTCCCGGCAGTCACGGTCAACATCTTGCCGCAGACCCGTGGCGGGCGTTGTCCGGGCGGGCCACCCGCTAGGCGATCCGTACCTGTAGCGGTGCGCTCGGCGCGGATACGTTCCCGGCCGCGTCGACGGCCTGCACGGTGATGGTGATCGTCGTACCGTGTGGCACGGTGCACCAGGGCGCGAGCAGGCCGAGCACCGTGGTGGAGGTGGCGCGTGGCCGTACCCGGTTGCCGAACGTGAGGTTGTTGACCCAGTAGTGCGCGACCGTACCGGCGACATCGGTCGACGCGTTCCAGGTGACGGTGGAGGTGCTCGCCGGAAGGTTCGGCCCGACCTGTCGCACGTTCGCCGGTACCGACGGTGGCGTGAGGTCGGCGGACGCGTGGGCTGCCAGTGGTGCGACCGCGTCGACGGCGGACACCGCCAGGATGGTGGCGAGGGGGAGCAGAATACGCCTTGATACCAGTGTCATGGGACCTCCTCTCCCAAGGAGCACGTACGGCGGAGAGTGGCCGGTTCGATCCCGCGCGTCAGGAGAGGCTTACGTGCGGCTGGCCGGGTTGCTCAGGTCGGGGTGGGGGTTGCCGATCGGGTGGGTGGATACCCGGGAGGCTTCATGATCGGCATGGTTCGGGGCGTTCGGATCGGTGCGCGGTTGACGGTGGGCTTCGGTCTGGTCGTGGCGTTGACGAGCATCGCGGTGCTGTTGGGTCTCAACGTGTCGGGTAACCAGCAGCGGGCGGCGGATCGGGTGTCCCGGCTGGATCACCTGGCGTTGCAGGTCCAGGAGCTGAACTACCACAACTCCAACATCAACGGGTTGCAGTCGTTCTACATGTGGGACGTGGTGGTGTCGGGTCCGGTCAAGGCGCTGGCTCCTGACGCGGTCGCGCGGAACCTGTTCCTGGCGGAGAAGCCGGCGATCTACGGGCTGCTCGACCGGATCGACACCGGGGCCATGACCGCCGCGGAGCAGGGCACGCTGCCGGCCATCCGTAAGGCGGTCGACGCGTTCTACGCCTACGACGACCGGCTGGTGGCCCTGCTCAGAGCCGGTAAACTGGCGGCGGCCAACCAGTCGTTCGCGACCGCTGACTTCTTCACGCCGGTGCAGCAGCCCAGCCAGAAGCTGCTGGCCTCGACCACGGGTCGGGCGGCGGCCGCGGCGCTGGCCGCCCGGAGGCAGGCAGACGGGCAGCGCACGGTGATGCTGGTGGTGCTGATCGTTTCGATTCTGGCGACCGCGGCGGTGGCCTGGGTGGTGACCCGGTCGATCACGCGGCCCATCGGGGCTGCCGTGGCCGCGGTGCGCCGGCTGGGTGCGCGGGATCTGACCGCCGCCGCGGCGCAGGACGTGCGCGGGCGGGACGAGGTGGCCGAGATGCAACGGGCGGTGGGCGGCGCGGTCACGGCGGTACGGGAGGCGGTGTCCACGATGGCCGCCAGCGCGCTGACCGTGCGGGCCACCTCCGACAAGGTCCGCCAGGTGGCCAGCGAGGCGGCCGGCGCCACCCAGCACACCAGTGCCCAGGCCAGCCGGGCCACCAGTACGGCGCAGGACGTGAACCGGGGCATCCAGGCGGTGGCGGCCGGTGCCGAGGAGATCCAGGCGTCGATCCGGGAGATCGCGCAGAACGCCAACCAGGCCGCACAGGTCGCGGCGGACGCGGTGGCCACCGCGTCGGCGACCAACGCGACGGTCAACAGCCTGGGTACCTCCTCGACCGAGATCAGCAACGTGATCAAGCTGATCACGTCGATCGCCGAGCAGACCAACCTGCTGGCGCTCAACGCCACCATCGAGGCCGCCCGGGCCGGCGACGCCGGCAAGGGGTTCGCGGTGGTGGCCAGCGAGGTCAAGGATCTGGCGCAGGAGACGGCCAAGGCGACCGAGGACATCTCCCGCCGGGTGGAGGCCATCCAGGCCGACGCCACCGACGCCGTGGCCGCGATCGCGTCGATCAGCCAGGTCATCGAGGACATCAACAACTACCAGGTGACGATCGCCTCGGCGGTGGAGGAGCAGACCGCCACCACCGCCGAGATGACCCGCAGCGTGGCCGAGATCGCCGCGGGCAGCCAGGAGATCACCACCAACATCGGCTCGGTGGCCGACCTGTCCAGCGGTACCCTCACCACGCTGAGCACCTCGGAACAGGCCGTGGAGGATCTCGCCACGGCCGCCCGCCAGCTCCACGACATCGTCGGCACGTTCCACCTCGCCGACGCCGGCTGAGACCGCTATCCCATCAGTCGAGACAGCCCGCGCCCAGCAACCCCTTCAGCTCACCGAGCAGCGCGGCCGAGGGCTCCACCATGCACGACTTCAGGTCCAGCATGATCAGGCGGTCCCGGTCGCCGCGCAGCTTCAGGTGGACGGAGGTCCGGCCCGGGTGCGCCTTGAGTACCCGCTTGAGGTCCTCCACGAGCGGTAGCTGTACCCGGTGCACGGCGAGGCCGATGACCAGCGGCGGCCGCTCCGCCCGCTCCGCTTCGGTGAGTTCGAGGATCTTCAGGTCGGAGCCGAAGATGCTGGTGGCGTTCTCCCGGCGGCTGACGTTGCCCTGGATCGCGACAACCCGGTCGGGAGCCAGCTCCATGCCGAACAGCTCGTAGGTCTTGGCGAAGAACAGCACCTCGATCGTCCCGGTCAGATCCTCGACCTTGACCACCGCCCACGGCTTGCCGTCCTTGGTGATCCGCCGTTCCAGGCTCGCGATCATCCCGGCGATGACCACCTTGGCCCGGTCGGGCGTGTCCTCACCGATATTGGCGATCATCGTGTCGCTGTTGTTTTTCAACATGCGTTCGGCGCCGGCCAACGGGTGGTCCGACACGTACAGGCCGAGCATCTCCCGCTCGAAGGCCAGCTTCTCGCGGCGGTCCCATTCCTGGATGGTGGGGTCGATCGCGATGCCCACCGAGGCGCCGACATCACTCGCGTCGTCGGACAGCTCGCCGAACAGGTCGTACTGCCCGATCGACTGGTTCTTCTTCACGTCCGTGTACGCGTCGATGGCCTCGGCGTGGGCGGCGAGCAGACCGCGGCGCGTGTGGCCGAGCGAGTCGAACGCGCCAGCCTTGATCAACGATTCGATGGTGCGCTTGTTGCACACCACCAGCTCCACCTTGTCGAGGAAATCGGTGAAGGAGGTGAACGCACCCTTCTCGCGCCGGGTACGCACGATGGACTCGACGACTCCGGCACCGACGTTGCGTACCGCGCTGAGTCCGAACCGGATCTCCCCGTTGACCGGCGTGAAATGCTGGTCCGACTCGTTCACGTCCGGCGGGAGTACCCGGATGCCCATACGGCGGCACTCGGCGAGGTACACGGCCATCTTGTCCTGGGCGTCACCGACGCTGGTCAACAGCGCGGCCATGAACTCGGCCGGGTAGTTCGCCTTCAGGTAGGCGGTCCAGAACGAGATGATGCCGTACCCGGCCGTGTGCGACTTGTTGAACGCGTACCCGGAGAACGGCAGCAGGATATCCCACAGGGTCTTGATGGCCTCGTCGGAGTAGCCGTTCTTGCGCATACCGGCTTCGAAGCCGATGAATTCCTTGTCGAGGATCTCCTTCTTCTTCTTGCCCATCGCACGGCGCAGCAGGTCGGCCTGGCCGAGGCTGTAGCCCGCGACCTTCCGGGAGATGGCGAGCACCTGCTCCTGGAAGACGATCAGCCCGAAGGTCGGGTCGAGGATCTCGCCGAGCGGCTCCGCGAACTCGGCGTGGATCGGGATCACCGGCTTGCGGCCGTTCTTCCGGTCGGCATAGTCGATGTGCGCATTGGCCGCCATCGGTCCCGGCCGGTACAGCGCGAGCACCGCGGCGATGTCGACGAAGTTGGTCGGGGCCATCGCCTTCAGCAGCGCGCGCATCGGTCCGCCGTCGAGCTGGAACACCCCGAGGGTCTCGCCGCTGGCGAGCAGCTCGTACGTCTTCGGGTCCTCCAGCCGGTGCGCGCTGAGTTCGAACTCCGGGTCCCCGGTCGTGCGCCGGACGTTCCGCACGGCGTCGTCGATCACGGTCAGGTTCCGCAGGCCGAGGTAGTCCATCTTGAGCAGGCCGATGGACTCGCACGACGGGTAGTCCCAGCCGCTGATGACGGCCCCGTCGTCGCGGCGCCAGATCGGCAGGATGTCGATCAGCGGGTCCTTGGAGAGGATGATGCCGGCGGCGTGCACCCCCGGCTGGCGGATCAGCCCCTCCAGCCCGCGGGCGGTGTCGAAGACGCGCTTGGGCTCCGGCTCCGACTCGATGATCGCCCGGAATTCGGCGGCCTCGCCGTACCGCGGGTGGTCCGGGTTGATCATCCCGTCGAGCGGGATGTCCTTGGCCATCACCGGCGGGGGCATCGCCTTGGTGAGCCGGTCACCCATGGAGAACGGGTAGCCGAGAACGCGCGAGGCGTCCTTGAGCGCGGCCTTCGTTTTGATGGTGCCGAATGTGATGATCTGGCAGACCCGGTCGTTGCCGTACTGCTCGGCGGTGTACCGGATCATCTCGCCGCGCCGACGCTCGTCGAAGTCCAGGTCGATGTCCGGCATCGACACGCGCTCGGGGTTCAGGAACCGTTCGAAGATCAGACCGTGATGGATCGGGTCCAGTTCGGTGATCTGCAGGGCATAGGCGACGAGGCAGCCGGTGGCCGAACCACGCCCGGGCGCGTACCGGATATTCTGGCTGCGCGCATAGCGAAGCAGGTCGGCGACGACAAGGAAGTACGCCGGGAAGCCCATCTGCTCGATGATGCCCAGCTCGTACTGGCTGCGGGTGACGTACTCCTGCGGTACGCCGTCGGGGAAACGGAAGGCCAGGCCGCGCTCGGTCTCCCTGGTCAGCCAGCTCATCTGCGTTTCGCCGGCGGGTACCGGGAATTCGGGCATCCGGCTGTGGTACGCGAACGCGTCGTCGTACGACTGGATGCGCTCGGCGATCAGCAGCGTGTTGTCGCACGCCTCGCGCAGCTCGCCGTCGAATATCCGGCGCATGTCCGCGGCGGACTTGAGGTAGTAACCGTCGCCCTCGAATTTGAACCGGTTCGCGTCGTCGAGCGTGCTGCCCGACTGGATGCAGAGCATCGCGTCGTGCGCGGGCGCCTGGTCCTGGGTGACGTAATGGGAGTCGTTGGTGGCCAGCAGCCGCAGGTCGAGTTTCTTGCCGATGTCGAGCAGGCCACTGCGGACCCGCGTCTCGATGTCCAGGCCGTGGTCCATCAATTCGAGAAAGTAATTGTCCGCGCCGAAGATGTCGCGGTAGTCCGCCGCCGCCTGCAGCGCCTCGGCGTCCTGGCCGAGCCGTAGCCGGGTCTGCACCTCACCGGACGGGCAGCCGGTCGTCGCGATGATGCCCTCGGCGTGCTCGGTGATCAGCTCGCGGTCCATCCGGGGCTTGCGGTAGAAGCCTTCGATGCTGGCGAGGCTGGACAGCTTGAACAGGTTCCCCAGGCCGGTGCTGTTCTCCGCCATCATCGTCATGTGGGTGTACGCGCCGCCGCCCGCGACGTCGTCGCTGCGCTCGCCGGGGTCCCCCCAGAACACCGGCTTCGCGTGGTGCCGGTCGTGCGGAGCCAGGTACGCCTCGATGCCGATGATCGGCTTGACGTCGCTACCCTTGGCCGCCTGCATGAATGCGTACGCACCGAACATATTGCCGTGGTCGGTCATCGCGACGGCCGGCATTCCCAGCCGGGCCGCCTCCTTGAACAGGCCGTCGACCTTCGCGATGCCGTCGAGCATCGAGAACTCGGTGTGGACATGCAGGTGCACAAACGAGTCTGCCACCCATCCCCCTTCACTCGCCGGGCGTCGGGAACGGGTTCGAGCCTAGTGCGCGGGTACGACGGTTCGAGCCGGATGACACACCTGTGGGGCGACGAGCCGGATCGCTACCGTGTGCGACCGTGCTGGAACGGGATGGAACGCCGCTCGGGTGGGCTGAAGGAGGTACTCATGCGGTACGCACCCGTGTCGCACCCGCGCCGGCTGATCGGCGCCGCGCTCGTCCTGGCGCTGCCGGTGCTCGGTCTCGGCACCGCCGGTACGCCGATCCGCGTGTGCTGGGACCGGACCGCCAACAGCACCTGCTGACCGCTGGCGGTCCGTGCGGCCGGGCGGCCCGAACCGGTGGCCGCCCTGACCGTCGTCCGGTTCAGCCGGTGACCACGAAGTTGTCGAACGACGCGCTGGTCCAGGTCGTGACGAACCCCGCCGGACCCTGCAGGACGAACCCATCCGAGGCGGAGAGGGCGGCGCCGTCGACCCGGCCGGTCAGCGTCTGCCCGGCGACGCGCAGCGACAGGGTGTACGTGGTACCCGTGGCGACGTTGACCGGTATGGCCGCCAGGGTGACCGTGGTACCGCCGATCGTCCGCGTCAACGCGGCGGTGTCGTTGGGCCGCAGGACCAGGGCGTAGTAGTTGCTCGTGGAGCCCGCCCGGGCCACGATCCCGGCGAAGCCCGGCAGCCCGTTGAAGGACGTGGGCCGCACGGTGGCGGTGACGGTGTAGTTCTGCCAACCGGGCTGACCGATCCGGGCCAGCGCGTTGGCGGCGAAACTGGACTGGTGCAGGACCCTGGAGTCCTCGTGCGTCACGATCCAGGTGCCGCCGGTCAGCGTCCAGCCCGCGGCGTTGCCGTCCTCGAAGTTGTCACTGACCAGCGTTGCCGCCGACGCCTGGCCGGCGGCGAGGGCCACGAAGAGCGTCGCGACCAGAGCGATAAACGATCCTCTTTGGTACCAACGTCGGCTGCGATCAGCAGGCGACCGGGTCTCGTGATACATGGCGCCTTACCTCCTTCGATCGAACACCTCCCCTCGGGATTCTTATCCCACTATTTAAATATGTCAATGAGTAATAAGTACTAACGGTGGTCGTCGGATCGCTTGCGCTGCAAGGTGAATGTCTCGAATGGAGTGATCGCGCCCGTCGGTACCGCGACGTTGTAGTAGGTGACGTAGATGCGCGTGAGGGAGCCCGGACCGGTACCTGGGTCCACAGTGAACGCGCCGAAACCGTACGCGTGCTCCGGATCGCGGACGCCCAGCCACGGCGTGTCCTCGAAGACGTACACCGACGGGTGCTTGGCGCCGGCCGTCGGCGGTGCCGTGACCGCCGTGATGACCTTCGCCTTGCCGGCGGGGAAGAACTTCTGGTTCGTGGTACCGCTGACGCCACCGCCGCCGAGCACCATGTGGGTCGTACCGCGGCTGGCGTCGATGAGTGACGTGTCCGTCGCGACCGGGTTCGGGGTGAGCGTCTCGCTGCCGGACACGACGCCGCGTACCGGCAGCGAGCGCTCGTAGTCGTGTTCGTGGCCGCAGAGCACGAGGTCGACCTCGTACCGGTCGAACAGCGGCCCCCACTGCTCCCGGATGCCGAGGTCGGCTCCGTTGGCGTCCGACGAGCTGATGATGACCTGGTGCATGCAGACGACGATCCAGTCGATGTCACGGGAGGCGCGGGCCCTGGCGAGTTCCCCTTCCAGCCACGCCCGCTGCGCGCCGCCGGAGTACCCGGAAACGTAGTTGTCGCCGCCGTCCTGCAGCGCGACGTCGTCGTTCTGCAGCGAGATGACGCGGACCGAGCCGACCGTGAAGGCGTACCAGAGGCCGGCGAAAGCGGCGTCCCCGCCGTTGCCGGGCAGGGTGAAGTATGTCTGGTAGGCGCCGTACCCGAGCGGCCCGTTGCCCTTCTCGTCCTCGTGGTTGCCCGCCGCCGGCATCCATGCCCGGTACCGCGCGGAGCGGGTGTTGTTGGCGAAGAAGGCGTTCCAGGTGCGCACCCGGTCCGGGTCCAGGTTGGCGTAGCACAGGTCGCCGTTGAGCAGGTGGAAGAGCGGGTCGATCTGCTCGATGCCGGTGACGATGTCGGCATTCGCGGGCGTGTTGTTGGCGTTGAGCGCGACCGTGTACCCGCCCTTGCCGTCGGGCTGCCAGGTCACCTGCGGTACCGCCTGGTCGCCGAAGCTGGTGAAGGTGAACGGGGTCCGGCCGCGCGGTGCGGTGCGGAAGGTACCGGCGTCCGGCCGCCCACCGTCGTGCATGGCCGCGTAGGTGTAGTACCCGCCGGGGTGCAGGCCGGCGAGTGTGGCGTGGTGCGTGTGGACGGTCCGGCCGGACAGGCCGTCGACGTAGGTGCGCGTCTCGGCGTCGACGGTGCGGCCGAAGCCGCCTTCGAGCGTGCCGTAGCTGGCGCGGGGGCGGTTGACCGGGCCGTCGGTGGTCCACGAGACGACCATCTGGCTGGTCGGGTCGGCGCCGAACGTGAGGTGCAGCCCTTCGACCGGGGGCGCGCCGATCCGCGACGGCGGGGCGAGCAGCAGCGGGCCGGCCGGGGCGGCGGAGGCGGGCGTACCGCCGAGCAGGGAGGCGCCGGCGCCGGTGGTACCCAGCGCGATCAGTGCGGAGCGCCGGCTGATGCCGGAGGGCGGTTCGTTGCGCATGGGCAGGGAGGTTATGTGCAGTCGCTTGACACCGCGGGTCAGGACCATGACCGGTACACGAACACCGTGCGACGATGGCTGGGCGATGAGAGATGGCGGGTACGACGAGATCAGCGGCGGGCCGGTCGGGGCCGGACGGCGCCCGCGGGCCTTCTGGCTCACCGTGGTCCTGGTCGCGGCCGCGGTGGTCGGCCTGGCCTGGTACCAGCGGCGGGCGCAGCACCCGCAGCCGGCGCCGCAGCCGTCGGCGGCGGCCGGCCGGATGATCGTCGACCAGGTGTGCCCGGTCGGCACGGACCAGCACCGCGGCGTGGCGGTCTCGTTCCGGCTCACCAACGGCCTCGGCATTCCGGTGCTGCTGGTACGCGCGGAGCCGGTGCTGGTGCTGGGCGGGTTGCGTCCGGTGCAGACCGTGATGACGAGCGGTAACTGCCAGCAGCCGCTCGACACGCACGCCGACGGCAACCTCGCCCCGGGCGGTACCGTGATGATCATCTTCCAGTTCGAGGTGCCGGCGGGTACCTGCCCGTGGCCGCTGCCGGTGCGGGCGCGGTTGACGGTCGAAGCCGGCGGCGCGGACCGGATCAGCGAGGTACCGGTGCTGCCGGACCTGGGTGGCATGCCTTTCGGTACCTGTCCGAGCACGCTGAGGTGGCGCGGGCAGGCGGGCGCCTGAGAACTTCCTCAAGGGCATTGAAGAAGGGGTACGAAAGCCGTAGGCTGTCGTCGATCTAGCCGGCGGTCACACCCCGACACCGTCCGTTGAAAGAGCGGCCCATGTTCCGTCCCGTCCTCCGGCGGCGAGCGCTTGCCCTCGCCACCGCCCTCGCCCTCGCCGCCCTGGCGGCCGTCTTCGAGATCGGCGGCCTGACCAGCCCCGCCTCCGCGTCCACCACCCAGTTCCGCGGCGTGAACTGGGCCGACCCCAACGACAACTACTCCGACACCAACGTCGTCCCCTCTGGACTGTCCACTTCGGACAGCTATGCCACCACGTACGCCAAAGCGACGGCCGTCATCGGTGCGTTCTCCAGCAACCTCGGCGCGAACACGGTGCGGCTGCCGGTCAACCCGTACAGTGTCAGCGGTTCGTGGTGGTCGTCCTACACCGGGGCCATCGACGCCGCGGTCGCCAAAGGCTTCAAGGTCATCCTCGGGTACTGGGAGGGTACCGCCGCCAAGGATGGGCTGATCGACAACACGACGTCGTTCTGGAGCATGTGGAGCACCATCACCACCAGGTACGCCGGCAGCAGCCTGGTGTACTTCGAGCCGATGAACGAACCGTTCGGGTACTCGGCGACGGCGTGGGCGGACCTGGCCGCCACCTGGATCAGCACGTACCCGAGTGTGCCGGTCAGCCGCATCTTCGTCAGCGGTACCGGGTACAACGACAACGTCACCTCGGTGTGCGCGGACAGCCGCCTGAACGGGACCTTCCTGTCCCTGCACCACTACGGGTTCTGGGCCACCAGCCGGACCAGTTACGCGGCCTGGGTGAGCGATCTGAAGACCCGTATCGGCTCGTGCGCCTCCCGGACCGTGGTGGACGAGTGGGGCGCGCCGATGACGACCGGCGTGGACTACAACGGCGCGGTCAACGGGAACTACCAGGTCGCGTACATCCAGGCGGACAGCGACACGCTGCGCACGCTCGGCATCGGCTCGGTGTACTGGCCGGGGCTGCGGACCGGGGACACGTACAGCATGGAGACCCTGGGCGGCAGCGGCACCAGCCTGACGCTGACCAACAACAACTCGTCGGGGGTCAGCCGGCTGCAGTGGGCCTGGGGCGACGGGAGTTCGGCGTACGCGATCGTGCGCGCCACCGCCTCCGGCCGGTGCCTGGACGTACCCGGCTCGGCCACGGCCAACGGTACGCAGGTGGAGATCTACGACTGCAACGGCGGCAGCAACCAGTCGTGGCTACTCACCCCGTCCAAGGCACTGGTTGTCTACGGCACGAGTTGCCTCGACGTCACCGGAGCCAGCACCACGGCCGGCACCTACGTCGAGATATACGACTGCAACGGCGGTACCAACCAGCAGTGGAACCTCAACAGCGACGGCACCATCACGAGTGTCCAGACTGGACTGTGCCTGGATGTGTACGGCGCCGGTACCGCCAACGGCACGAAGATCGACATGTGGACCTGCAACGGCGGTACGAACCAGCAGTGGAGCCGCACCTGACGCGGTAGCCGGCACGCGGTAGACGGCAGCAGCCGGCACGGCGGGGATTCAGCCGCTCAGCACCTTGAGCCGCGCGGTTACCACCTGGATCTCCGTCGTGCCCTGCCGCATCTCCGTACCCGCCTTGGTCATCCGGGTCGCGTCGAGCGCGTCGGCCGCGGCCACGCAGTCCGCGGCGCTCTGGCCGTAGTCGGCCAGGGCGGCGGCCCAGTGCTGCTGCGCGATCGCGTCGGGGATCGGCGCGTACGCCTGGGCGTCCGCCACGTCCGCCTCCAGCGCGCTACAGGCGGCCTTGAGACCGGCGATGTCGGTCTTGCCGGCGGCCGTGGCGAGGGCCTGCGAGTCCTTGTCCAGCGCGTCGAGCTTGTCCTTGCCGCCGTTGTTGTTCCACGCCACGATGGCGGCGCGGATGGCCGCGGTGCTGGTCGGCTGGGCCGAGGCCGCCTGGCTCGACTGGGTGGCGGGGTTGGCGCCGTGGTGGGTGCTGGCCAGGACCAGCGCCACCGCGATACCGGCGCCGCAGATCGCGAGGACGGCCACGGCACAGATGAGCAGCACCATGCTGGTGGACTTCTTCGGCGGCGCGGGCTGCGGCGGCGCGCCGAAAGGGCCAGGGGGCGCATACGGCGGCGGCCCGTACCCCGGTGGCGGCGGGGGCGGGTAGCCCGGCTGCTGGTACGGACCCTGCGGCGGGTACTGCGGCGGTGGTGGCTGCCACCCGGTCGGCTGCGGCGCGTTGTACCGCGGGTCGCGCGGATCCAGGTAACCCATGGTGGGTACCGTACCGAGTGCCGGCAAGGTCGGATGTCTGGCGTGCTGGTTATGGCAGGGCGGATTCCCGTCGCGCGAGTTCACCGCCATCCGTTAGATCTACGTTTATCGTTTCGCGCGGACGGGTCGCGTATCCTACCGGTAAGGCCGAGCACTGTACCCGGAAGCAGGTGCCGATGGTCAGCGACGCGGCGCCGGAGCGTGCTCCGGTCATCGTCTCCCACCGCCGCCGCCGGTTGCTCTGGCATCGTGACTTCGGTCTGTTGTGGACCGGCGAGACGGTCAGCAAGGTCGGCAGTGGTGCCACCGACGTGGCGCTGCCGCTGGTCGCGGTGACCACCATGCACGCCGGTACCTTCGCGATCGGCGTGCTCGGCGCGGCGACCTGGTTACCGTACCTGCTGGTCAGCCTGCCGGCCGGAGCCTGGGTGGACCGGTTCGACCGGCGCCCGGTGATGGTGGCCAGCAACGTGACGTCCGCGGTGCTGTTCCTCACCGTACCGGTGGCCGCCTGGTTGGGCGTGCTGCACATCGGGCAACTGGTCGTGGTCGCGTTCTGCGCGGGCTTCGCGAAGGTGTTCTTCCGTACCGCGTTCCAGGCGTACCTGCGGACCGTGGTGCCGCGCGAGCGGCTGGCCGAGGGCACCGCCATGCTGCAGGGCAGCGCCGCCGGTGCCGAGGTGGCCGGGCCCGGGATCGCCGGCCTGATGGCGCAGGCGTTCGGCGCGGTGAGTGCCCTGCTCGCGGATGCGGTCAGCTTCCTGTTCTCCACGGTGTGCCTGCTCGCCATCCGTTCGGCGGAGGCACCCAACGCCGACCCGCGGCGTAACGCCGGACTGTTCCAGCGGATCGCGGACGGCCTGCGGTACACGGCGCGCGACCCGTACCTGCGCACCCTGACCCTGTACGGCTCGGTGGGCAACCTGACCGTGGTGTCGGTACAGACCCTGCTGGTGGTGTTCCTGATCCGGGTGGTCGGGGTCGGCTCCGCCACGACCGGGCTGTTGATGGCGGGGATGGGCGCCGGCGGTGTGGCGGGCGCGCTGCTGGCCGGTCCGCTGATCCGCCGGCTCGGCTCGGCGCGCACGCTGCTGGTGTGCGCCGCGGGTGCCACGCCGTTCGGGCTGCTGGTACCGCTGACCGACCGGGGGCCGCGGCTGCTGCTGTTCCCGCTCGGGCTCGGCGTGCTGGGCGCCGGCATCGTGGTGGGCAACGTGGTCGGCTCCAGCTTCCGGCAGGCGTACTGCCCGCCGCACCTGATCGGGCGGGTCAGCGCGATCGTGTCGCTGATGGTGTTCGGCGCGCTGCCGGTGGGCGCGCTGATCGGGGGTGCGATCGGTGCGGCACTCGGCCTGCGTACCGCGCTGTGGGTGCTGTGTACCGCCCTGCTGCTGCCCACGCTGGTGGTGGTGTTCTCGCCGATCAGCCGGCTGCGCGAACTGCCGCGTGGCGCGCCCTGACGCGTCAGCCGGCACCCGGCGCGATCAGCAGGCTGCCGCGCGGTTCCGCGGTGTCGGTGACGCCGGTCAGCCAGATGTCGAGGAAGGTGCGCTCGACGTGGGTCAGCTGCCCACCGTGGGCGGCGATGCGGCGCAGCCGGGTGAGGTACGAGTCGTGCGCCGCCTCGCCCGCAGGCGGTGGACCGTACCCCTGCGCGCGGACCAGGTGGGCGAAGAAGCCGACGAGCGCGCGCATCGCGTCGAAGTCCACCGCACCGCCGAACAGGTGCGCGACGGCGAACGCGTCGGCCTCCCGCTCCAGCCGGCCCGGCGGCGGTACCGGCCGGCCGAAGTGGTTGAGCAGGATGTGCCCGTACTCGTGCAGCAGCAGGAACACCAGCGCCAGCTCGGCCTGGCGGTAGCAGCCCTCGGTGTCCTCGACCTCAGCCTCCTCGTAGTGCTCGACGAACTCCCGCTCGGCGCGTTCGGCGTCGATGGCGCCGGGCACGATCCGGTATCCCAGGAACTCCCGCGCCAGCACGCAGAAGCGGGCCACCTCGCGCTCGCCGGCCAGGTCGCGGGACAGCGCCAGCAGGTCCTGCTGGTACCGCTGCAGGCTCCACTGCGCGTGCAGGGTGAAGGCGGGTACCAGCGTGGCGCCGCCGTGCAGCAGCAGGACGCCGCCGCCCAGCGGGGACGGCACGGCGAAGCCGTGGGTGATGGCCGGGCGCTCCCGCGCGTACGCGGGCTGGGTGATGCTCCGCGCGCGTTCCCGGGCGGGCTCGGGGAGCTGGGCCAGGCTGGTGGCGACGATGTCCTCGGCCCAGAACATGTTGGGCTGCATGCCGAAGATGTCCACGCCGAGGCTCGCGTTCCAGGCCAGGCGCTGCGCCATCGGCGCGAGTTCGTCCCGGTTCCCCAGCTCCGCGAGCAGCAGGCTGGCCAACTCCGGTACGCCGAGCCGGTCGCCCCGGGTACGGGTCAGGACCCGGACGCAGATCCTGAACTCGCGCGTCGAGGCGTCCCGGCCGAGGGTCTCCAGGAAGCACGCCTCGATCTCGGGCTCGACCAGCTTGGCGTACGCGAAGGTGGCGTCGTCCAGCCCGGCGAGGTGCGGCGGAAACCGGTGCGCCGCGGCGAAGAGGCGCTCGTGGCTCGCGTCGAACATGCTGGCCTCTCGATGGGGAGCACGGCCGGATCCTGACCGTATCCCCGCGGTACCCGCTGGCGGGCCGGCCGATCCGCCGGTGCCGGGCGGACGTTTCTCCGGCCGTCCTGACCCATCGGTCGCGGTCGTTCGCGAGACGGGTATTCCCTGAGTGTATTCACTCGGGTTATAGTCGCCTGGTGGGACTCCAGACTCTCCGGCTCGCGGTGCGGCTGGTCGCCGGTGGCGGGCGGGAACAGTGGGTACGGCTGGCGGTCACCGCGGTCGGTGTCGCGCTGGGCGCGGTCCTGCTGCTGCTCGCCGCCGTCACCTTCCCCGCCATCCGGGCGCACGAGGTACGCGACGCGTGGACCAACACCTCCCCGCACAACGCGCGGCCGGCGCAGGACGAGGCGGGTACCGACCCGCTGCTGTGGCGGGTACGGGTCGACAGCTACGCGCGGCAGGACATCCTCGAGGTGGACGTGGCCCCGCTCGGCCCGCGTGCGCCGCTGCCGCCGGGGCTGGCGCACCTGCCCGGACCGGGGGAGCTGGCTGCCTCACCGGCGCTGGCGCACCTGCTCCGCACCGTACCGGCGGACCAGCTCGCCGACCGCTACCCGGGCGAGCTGACGCAGATCGTGGGCGATGCGGCACTGCGGTACCCGGGCTCGCTGGTGGTCTTCGTCGGGCGTACCGCCGCGCAGCTGCGCGGGCAGCCCGGGGTGGACACGGTACGCAGCATCGAGTCGCGGCCGACCACCGTCTCGCTGACCCGGTTCGGGCGGGTGGTGCTCGGGCTCGGCGCCACCGCGCTGCTGCTGCCGGTACTCGTGCTGATCGGTACCGCCACCCGGCTGTCCGCCGCCCGCCGGGAGCAGCGGCTGGCCGCCATGCGACTGGTGGGAGCCACCCCGCACCAGGTCAACGTGGTCGCCGCCGTGGAGGCAAGCATGGGCGCCGCCGCGGGTACCCTCATCGGATTTGTGGGTTTCCTGGTGGTGCGGCCCTACGCGGCCCGCGCGGACCTCGACGGGTCGCCGTTCTTCCCGGCGGACCTGCGGCTGTCCTGGTCGGCGGCGATCGGCATCGGCCTCGGTGTGCCGGTGCTGGCCGGTGTCGCGGCGCTGCTGTCGCTG
>DATEJJ010000032.1:0-8639 GCA_035278125.1 Rugosimonospora sp. | reverse complement strand
GAGCAGGCGCCCGTACAATACGGTGAAACGGGAGGCGCAAGTGACAGCTGGTGAGGCGGCGAGCCTGGCCGGCCGGCCGGAGGTGCTGGACGGCCCGTTCACCACGCCCCAACTGCTCCGCCTCGACGAGGCGCTCCGGCTGGCCGACGAGTCGACCAGCCTGCAGTTCAGCATCTACGTGGGTGAGCTGGACGACCCCACCCGCGAGCACGCGGAGAAGATGCACGCCCAGCTGACCCGGCCCGACGACGCGATTCTCCTCGCGGTCTCGCCCAACCAGCGGCAGCTGGAGATCGTGACCGGAGCCCGGGCACGCAAGCGCATCCCGGACCGCGCGGCCAAGCTGGCCGCGCTGTCCATGGCCGCGGCCTTCGGCGGCGGCGACCTGGCCGGCGGCATCGTAGCCGGCCTGGCCCAACTCGCCGAACAGGCCGGCAAGGACTGACCGAGCGCACCGAGCGGAGCGAGGGCTGCGAGGGCGGGCCCAGCCAGCAACGACTGATCTGACGGCAAAGCAAACGGCCGCTGCCCCCTGTTGTGGGACGGCGGCCGTCGTGCTTTCGGAGGGGTCAGCCGGCGGTCGCGTCGGTGACCCGGGCGCGCAGGGCGCGCAGGACGCCGTCGCGGCCCTCGTTGACCAGGCGGCGCAGCGGGGCCGCGTGGTCCGGCCCGGCCAGCCAGGCGTCGGTCGCGGCCACGGTCTCCTCGTTCACCTGCAGCGCCGGGTACGCCAGCTCGACGAACTCCTGCGCCGGTTCGCTGTCGCGGGTACGCCAGACCTCGTCCAGTACCTCGAAGTAGGCGGGCACGTACGAGGCGGTCAGCTCGCGCCGGGCCGCGTGCTGGAAGCCCAGCAGCAGCGAGCGTTGCAGCCAGTTGGGCAGCGACTCGGGCCCGGTCAGCCGGCGCCAGGTCTCCGCCTTCGACCCGGGCGTGGCGATCAGCGCGTTCGCCACCGCGGCCTGCCGCTCGCCGCTGGCGGTACGGTCCTGCTCCAGCTCCGCCTGGATCTCCGGCTCGCCGGCGGCACCGTTGGCGGCCAGCGACTGCAGCAGGCGCCAGCGCAGCTCGGTGTCGATCGCCAGCCCGTCCGGTACCCCGCTGCCGTCGAGCCAGCCGCGCAGCACCGCCAGCTCCTCCGTGGATCGGGTCGCGGTGGCGTACCCGCGCGCCCAGGCCAGCTGCAGGCTGCTGCCGGGCTCGGCGTTGTTGGTGGCGGCCAGGGCGGTGGCGGCCAGTCGGGTCCAGCCGGACGGCGCCCACGCCGGGTCGGCGTAGTAGGTGAGCGCGCCCTGCGCCTGGCTCAGGCTCGCGGTGACAAGGCTGATGTCATGCTCGGCGGGCAGGCTGTTGCAGATCAGCGCGAGGTACTCGCGGGCCGGCAACTCCCCGTCGCGCACCATGTCCCAGGCGGCGCTCCAGTACAGGGCCCGGGCGAGGGAGTTGTCCAGCCGGGCCAGGTGCGTCACGATCGTCTGCCGGGTACGGTCGTCCAGCCGCAGCTTGGTGTAGCTGAGGTCGTCGTCGTTGAGCAGCAGCGCGTCGGCCGCCGGCTTGCCGGCCAGCTCACCCAGTTCGGTGTAGTCGCCGTCGATGGTGATGTCCAGCAGTTCCCGGCGTACCAGGCTGTCCCCGCGCAGGTCGTACAGGCCCACCCCGATCCGGTGGGTACGCAGCGTCGGGTGGCTCTCCGGCGCCTCCTGCCGTACCGCCACGCTGGCGTAGTTGCCGGCCGCGTCGATGGTCAGCTCCGGGCGCAGGATGTTGACCTGCGCGGTCTCCAGCCACTGCCGGGAGAACTTGCGCAGCGGGGTGCCGGACGCCGCCTCCAGCGCGGAGAGCAGGTCCTCGAACGTGGCGTTGCCCCACGCGTTGCGGCGGAAGTAGTCGCGCAGCCCGGCGAGGAACGCGTCCAGCCCGACGTACGCGACCAGCTGCTTGATCACGCTGGCGCCCTTGGCGTACGTGATGCCGTCGAAGTTGACCTCGACCGCGGCCACGTCCGGCATCTCCGTGTACACCGGGTGGGTGGAGGAGAGCTGGTCCTGCCGGTACCCCCAGTTCTTGCGGACGGACAGGAAGCTCGTCCACGCCTCGGTGAACCGGGTGGCGTTCGCGTTGCACCAGTGGCTGGCCCACTCCGCGAACGACTCGTTGAGCCACAGGTCGTCCCACCACCGCATGGTGACCAGGTCGCCGAACCACATGTGGGCCATCTCGTGCAGGATCGTGTTGGCGCGGTTCTCGTACTCGAAGTCGGTCACCTGCGAGCGGAAGATGTAGTACTGCTCGGCGTGCACGATGCAGCCGAAGTTCTCCATGGCGCCGGCGTTGAACTCCGGTACGAACACCTGGTCGTACTTGGGCAGCGGGTACCCGAAGTCGAACTGCTCGGTGTAGAAGTCGAAGCCCTGCTTCGTGACCAGGAAGATGTCGCCCGGGTCCAGGTACTGGTGCATCGACCGGCGGCAGTAGATACCGAGATCGATCCCGTTGTGCTGGTCGCGCACCTCGTGGTACGGCCCCGCGCACAGCGCCGTGACGTACGTGCTCATCCGGGCCGACTGTGCGAAGTGGACGGTCTTGGCCGCGTCGTGCGCGTCGGTGCGCTCCACCGGCATGTTCGAGATCACCTGCCAGTGCGCCGGCACGGTGGCGTGCCAGGTGAAGACCGACTTGAGGTCGGGCTGGTCGAAGCACGCGAAGACGCGCTGGGCGTCCGCGGTCTCGAACTGACTGTAGAGGTACACCTCCTTGTCCACCGGGTCGACGCTGCGGTGCATCCCCTGGCCGCTGTGCGAGTACCCGAAGTCGGCGTCCACGACCAGTACGTTCTGCGCGGCCAAGGCGGGCAGCGACAGCCCCCGCTCGGCGGACCAGGCGGACGTGTCGATCGGGTCGCCGTTCAGCGTGGCGGCCCGTACCCGCTCCGCGGCCAGTTCGATGAACGTCTGCGCGCCCGGTTCCCGGCACGCGAAGGTGACCTGGGTCATGGACCGGAAGGTCCGCTCGCCCGGCCCACCCGTGCCGTCGGTCAGGTCGAGGGTGATGTCGTAACCGGTCACGTCGAGCAGGCGAGACCGCTCGATCGCCTCGGCGTGCGTCAGGTTGCGAACTCCAGCCACCTCGTCGTCTCCATCCAGGCTCATCCCCAGCTGACACCGGGTACTTTCCCCCGGAAGTCTTCCATGCCCGGCAAACGCGTTCGTAGTGGGCCACGTCACTGTGGGGTAATGTCGCGGGCACCCTTTCCTGGGAGAACACTCGGATTACACCCGTCCGAGCTCAGGAGAGTGTCATGACCGACGAGCGTGTCACTGCTGACATGTGGTTCGACCCGCTGTGCCCGTGGGCCTGGCTCACCTCGCGCTGGCTGCTGGAGGTCGAGCGGGTACGCCCGGTCGACGTGCGGTTCCACGTGATGAGCCTGTCCATCCTCAACGAAGGTCGGGACGAGCTGTCCGAGAAGTACCGGGAGCGGCTCTCCCGCGGCTGGGGTGGCGTCCGCGTCGCCACCGCCGCCGAACAGAAGTACGGCAACGCGGTGCTCCGCGACCTCTACACCGCTCTCGGTACCCGGATCCACCTGGGCCGGCAGGAGCAGGGCCGGGAGCTGTTCGCCGAGGCACTGGCCGAGGTCGGGCTGGACCCGGCGCTCGCCGACGCGGCCTCCTCGACCGAGTACGACGCGGCCCTGCGGGCCAGCCACGATACCGGGATGGCGCCGGTGGGGCTGGATGTCGGTACCCCGGTGATCCATACGCCGGGGCCGCGGCCGGGCGAGCAGATCGCCTTCTTCGGGCCGGTGGTCACGCCGGCGCCCAAGGGCGAGGCGGCCGGCCGGCTGTGGGACGGCGTGCTGCTGGTCGCCGGTACCCCGGGCTTCTACGAGATCAAGCGCACCCGGGACGCGCGCCCGGAGTTCGACTGACCGGCACCGAACCGCCGCCATCCTGTCACCGCGCCGCCCGTCACAAGCGGGCGGCGCTCTCGTTGCCCAGGTTGTGTGCGTCGCGGCGCGGGCCGCGGCCGGTACGCCGGGTGGGAGGTCGGATGAGCGGCGAGCAGGACACCCCGGAGGAGACGGTACCCGCCGAGGAGGAGGTGCTGGCCAGCCGCAGCGCCGCCCGCTGGTCGGTCTCGGCCGGCGGCTGGCCGGACCTGCCGCCGGAGGTGGTCGAGCTGCTCGCCACCCCGGTCGTGGTGACCGCGCACGAGGCGCCCGAGGACGAGGACCGGTACCCGCCGCCGGGTGAGCCCTGCGCGGTACACGCGGCGTACGGCGACCGTACGCCCACCTTCCTCGCGCCGGTGGCGCTGCCGCAACTGGCCACGGCCGGCGCGGGCGGCGGCATGCCCCGCACCCGCCGCGCCCGCCGCCGGATCTGAGCAAGGGCCTCGGTAGCGTAGGCGCCATGAGGATCGCCCACGCCATCGAGCGCGCCTGGCTGTCCGCCGGAGGTACCGGCGCCCAGAACTACGACGAGTTCGCCGACGACGCGGAGATCACCGCGATCATCGCCGCCAACCCGCACAGCGCGCTCGCGGTGGAGATGCCGCACCGCGCGCCGGAGAGCCAGGGCCGGTCGCTGACCCAGGCGCTGCCGGAGGCGGCGGCCCGGTTGGCGGCGGCGAAGTCAGCCGGCCGGTACGCGCAGCACGAGAGGATCGCCGCGCTGTACCGGATCACCGGGCCGGAGGGCACCGGGTACGGCGTCTGGACGATGGTGGACACCGACCAGATCTCCACCAGCGCGGACGAGCCGGGGCTGGTCATCCGCAACGAGGACGTGTTCCTGGAGAAGGTGCGGGAGCGGGTCGCGCTGGCACGGGCGATCGGTCACCTGCTCTCGCCGGTACTGCTGCTGCAGACCGGGCGGGGCGACGAGCTGCACGAGGCGCTGGCCCGGGCCGCTGGCGGGGCGGGTACCCCGGCGGTCAGCGACACCGACCAGGCCGGGCGTACCCACGAGATCTGGCCGCTGCCCCCGGGCCCGGAGCAGGACGGGATCCTGGCCCTGGCCGGCGGCGGCGAGCTGGTGGTCGCGGACGGCAACCACCGCAGCCTGGCCGCGCAGACCGCGGGACTGCCGCGCTTCCTGGCCGTGGTCACCACGCCGGCGTCGGTGGCGATCCAGCCGTACAACCGGCTGGTCGCCGAGCTGACGCTGCCCGCCGGTGACCTGCTGGCCCGGCTCGCGGCGGCCGGCGCGGCGGTGGCACCGGCCCGGGACATCGCGGTACCGGCGGAGCGCGGCACGGTGCTGCTCTACACCCGTGACGGCGGGTACGCGGTGCGCCTGCCGCCGGATCCGGCCGCCCCGCTGGTGGACAACCTGGACCACGCGCTGGTGGAGCGGGTCCTGCTGCGGGACGCGCTGGGCCTGGACGCGGGCGACAAGCGGATCACCTACGTGGGCGGGGACTACCCGGCGGCCTGGCTGCGCGGCGAGGTGGACGCGGGCCGGGCCGAGCTGGCCGTGCTGATCGCCCCGGTGACGGTGCCGGATTTCGTCGCGGTGAACCTGGCCCGGCAGAAGCTGCCGCGCAAAAGCACCTGGTTCACCCCGAAGGCGCGTGCCGGCCTGGTCGTCGCCGAGCTGGGCTGACAGACTCCCGTCATGCGCGTCTACCTTGCCGCCGACCATGCCGGCTACGAACTCAAGGTGCACCTGACCAACCAGCTGGCCGCGGAAGGGTATGAGGTGGTCGACGTCGGTGCGGCCCGGTACGAGTCCGACGACGACTACCCGCCGTACTGCCTGGTGGCGGGTGCCCGCGTGGTGGCGGACCCGGGCAGCCTGGGCGTGGTGATCGGCGGCTCCGGCAACGGCGAGCAGATCGCCGCGAACAAGGTGCCGGGGGTACGCGCGGCGCTCGCCTGGAACGGGGAGACCGCGGCCCTGGCCCGGCAGCACAACGACGCGAATGTCGTCGCGATCGGCGGCCGGCAGCACACCCTGGACGAGGCCACCGCGCTGGTCCGCACGTTCCTGGCCACGCCGTTCTCCGGTGACGAACGGCACGCCCGCCGGATCGCCGAGATCGCGGACTACGAGAAGACGCACGAGCTGCCCGCGCTCCCCGGGTAAGCGGCAGCTAGCGGTTGGTGGGCGGGGGCGTCCAGCCGCGCCGGATGATGGTGAGGTTTGTCTCCGCCGCCGCCACGTCCTCGGCCGTCGGCCGGGCGGCGTCCCGCGCGCGCAGCGCGGCGGTCACCCGTACCTGCGAGGAGCCGCCGCCCACCAGGCCGCGCAGCCCGCGCTCGGTCTCCCGGTCGTCCACCGGGGTACCCGCCTCCTCCTCCGGGTCGTGTACCGGACTGGTCAGCGCGGCCAGTGACGCGGGGGAGGGGGGCGGCGGCGCCTGGCCGGCTTCCGGGCCGGGTTCCCGGCGCCGGCGCCGGCGGCGCGGGCTCTCGTCTGCCATGCCCCTCAACTTAGCCCCGTTCAGAACACCTCGATGGCCGACGGGGGGCGGTACCAGCCGAACGCGAGGCTGGTCCGGGCCAGCGCGCCGGGTACCCGCTCGGTGACCCGGCCGGCCGCAGCCAGGCTGGCCAGGCTCGTCCCGCCGAGGTACGCGGCGCCCAGCGCGGCCACGTCCAGGGTCAGCCCGGCCGGGCGGTCGGTACGGGTACACGCGGCGGACTCGGGGCCACCGGTGAGCCGCCAGCGCCCGGCGTTGCCGTCCAGTACCGCGTCGGTGACCTCCAGCACCACGTCCACCTCCGCCGCGTACCGGCGCCCGGCCAGCGCCGCGGGTACGTCGACCAGGCGTACCCACAGCCCGTCCAGCAGCCGGCCGCCCAGCCGGCGGGGCTCGTTGACCAGGTGGAGGAGTGGCTCGTCCACGGCCGCGAAGCCGTACTCCGTGGTCCGGGTCAGGTCCACGTCCAGCAGCAGCCGCCACAGCGCCCGGTACGCCCCCGGGTTGGCCGCGACCACCTCGCGTACGTTCACCACGCCCTTGGGTCCGCTCCACTCCCAGTCCGGCCGGATCCGCCAGATCGCGTATCCGTCCACTCCGGACTGTCCCTCGTGGACGATGATGCGCGGCGCGGTACGCCCGTCCCGCCGCGACGGCGGGTCGGCGAGGACGAAGTCCCACCAGCGCGCGTCCCGGTTGGACCAGCCCACCCGCTCGGCGCGCACCCGGTCGTACACCTTGGACAGCACGTCCGGGGCCTCGGCCACCGCGATGGTCCGCAGCCGCCCCTCGGCCGCGTCGGCCGGCTGCCGCAGCCGCACCTCGCGGTCGGCGCTGAGCGCCAGCCGGCCGGTGGCCAGGCCGTACCCGAAACGCTGGTAGATGCGGCCCTCGGTGGCCCACAGCACGGCCACCGCCTCGCCGCGGGTGCGGACGTCGGCGAGTTGGCTGTGCATCAGCCAGGTGAGCAGCCCGCGGCGGCGGTGGGTGGGGCGCACCCCGACCCAGGTCACGTGGGCGGCGGGCAGGATGCCGCCGGGCACGGTGAGGTCGCGGGTGAACGCGCCGGCCACCCCGGCGACCTCCCCCGCGCGCTCGGCGAAGAGGGTGCGCGCCGGCTCGAACGGCCCGCGCTCCACCTCCCGCGCGTCGTCCTCCCAGTCCTCGCTGAACGCGTCGGCGAGCGCGGACTGTGCCAATTCGAAGTCATCCTGGGTGGCGGTTCGCAACGAATACCCGTCACTCGCGGGTGTACGTGAGGTCTCAGTCACGTTTAGTTCCTAGCTCACCACGTACGGGCAGCGCGAGCTATTTGCCGGCTCGCTACCTTGGTAGGGGTACCCGGCGAACCTGCGCCGGGGCGGGGAGGGGTGATGGCTGACGCCGACGGGGCGCTGCTCGATCTGGTGTGCGGGCCGGCGAGCCCGCTGCCGGAGACCTACCAGCGGTACCGGCTCGTCGCGCATCTCGGCTCGGGAGGACAGGCCGAGGTGTACCGGGCGGTGCGGCTGTGTGGCGGGGTGGCGTCCGCCCCGATGACGGTCAAGGTGTTCCGGATCGACCCGATGCGTCCGCTGGTGGACGAGCTGCGCTCGTGGGACAAGGGTGACGCCGCGCTCATGGACCTCAACAACCGGGGCGTACCCGGCATCTGCCGGCGCGCCGACGGCTTCTACGGGCCGCCGCCGCACCGCCCCGGCCAGCAGCCGGAGCCCGGCAACGCGGTGCCGTACCAGGTGTACGACTACCTGCACGGGGTGAACCTGCGCGAGTACGTGCGCTCGGCGTCCGGCGGGGTGGAGCCGGGGCGCCGGCTGTCCGCCGTGTCCACGCTGCGCACCCTGGCCACCGTGCTGCGCGCGCTGCACCACCCGGACGACTCGGGTGCCTGCCCGGTGCTGCACATGGACGTCAAGCCGTCCAACGTGATGGTGCTCGCCACCGGCGAGGTGCGGCTGATCGACTTCACCGGCGCGCGGTACTGGCGGGCGGAGGAGATCACCCAGATCGCGTACACGCCGGAGTCGGGCGGGCCGGAGGCGCTGCAGGGCCGGGTGGACGCCTCGTACGACGTCCACGGCTTCGGGGCGGTCGCGTTCTTCCTGGTCACCGGCGCGCTGCCGCGCGGGCACGACGCACCCCCGCCGGGTACCCACCCGGCGGTGGCGGGGCGGCCGGCGCTGCGTGACCACCTGCTCGCCGCGCTGGCC
>DATEJJ010000031.1:0-2193 GCA_035278125.1 Rugosimonospora sp. | reverse complement strand
TCAGGCCGCCGCGCACGTACCGGCCGCCGCCGCGCTGCTGGCCCGGTGGCGCGGGTGGCGGGTGGAGCAGCTGGCCCAGGTACGGGAGCGGCTCGGGCTGACCGGACCGGACGGTGCCGGCGCGGTCAGCGGGCCGGAGGCGCTCACCCCGCGGGAGCGCGAGGTGGCGCTGCTGGTGGCCGACGGGCTGACCAACACGGAGCTGGCCCGGCGGCTGTACATCTCGCCCAAGACGGCGGCGGTACACGTGTCCAACATCCTGCACAAGCTGGGCGTCTCCTCGCGTACCGAGGTGCGGGCCGGGCTGGCCCGGCAGGCGTTTGGTGCCAGGCGCGAAGGGTAGCGGTGAGAGCATGGCAGCACCCCGCATCGTGATCGTCGGCGCCGGCTTCGCCGGGTTCCACGCGGCCCGGCGGCTGTCCCGGCGGGCGCGCGGCCGGGCCGAGATCACGCTCGTCAACCCGACCGACTACTTCCTCTACCTGCCGCTGCTGCCGCAGGTGGCCGCCGGCCTGCTCGAACCCCGGCACGCGTCGGTGTCGCTGACCGGCTCGCTGCCCGGGGTACGGGTGGTGCTCGGCCAGGTGCTCGGGGTGGACACCGGGCAACGCCGGGTGCACTACAGCGACGCCGAGGACCACCCGGGCGACCTCGGGTACGACCGGCTGGTGCTCGCCGTGGGCAGCGTGAACAAGCTGCTGCCCATCCCGGGCGTGGCCGAGAACGCGCACGGGTTCCGTGGCGTACCCGAGGCGCTGTACCTGCGGGACCACCTGATCCGGCAGATCGAGCTCGCGGACATGACCACCGACCAGGCGCTGCGGCTGGCCCGGTGCACCTTCGTGGTGGTGGGCGCCGGGTACACCGGGGTCGAGGTGGCCGCCCAGTGCCAGCAGTTCGCCGCGAAGGTGGCCGCCCAGCACGCGGGGCTGGCCGGGCTGCGCCCGCGCTGGCTGCTGCTGGACGTGGCCGACCGGGTGCTGCCCGAACTGGACCGGCGGCTGTCCCGGGCCGCCGACCGGGTGCTCCGGGAGCGCGGCGTGGACGTGCGGCTGGGCGTCTCGGTACGCGAGGCCACGGCCGAGGGCGTACACCTCACCGACGGCGAGTTCGTCCCCAGCCGCTCGCTGATCTGGTGCGTCGGGGTACGCCCGGACCCGCTCATCGACGACCTGGGGCTACCGCTGCGCAAGGGCCGCCTGGTCACCGACGAGCACCTGCGGGTACCCGGGCACCCGGAGATCTTCGCGTGCGGCGACGCGGCGGCGGTACCGGACCTGACCCGGCCGGGGGAGATCACCGCGATGACCGCGCAGCACGCGCAGCGGCAGGGCGTCACGGTGGCGGAGAACCTCGCGGCCGGGTACGCGGGCCGGCCGCTGCGCCGGTACCGGCACCACGACCTCGGCTTCGTGGTGGACCTCGGCGGCGTACAGGCGGCGGCGAACCCGCTCGGGGTACCGCTGTCCGGGCCGCCGGCCGCCGCGGTCACGCTCGGGTACCACCTCGCCTCGATGCCCGGCAACCGGGTGCGGGTGGCCGCCGACTGGCTGCTCGACGTGCTGATCCGCCGGCAGTCGGTGCAGCTCGGGCTGGTCCGCTCGCCGGTGGTACCGCTGGACACCGCCTCGCCCGAGCTACCCGCCCGGCCGGCTACCGACCGGGCGCGCCCGACCCGCCCGGGCTCGACCTGATCTTCGGTTATCCGATAGCAACAAATACCCACGAATCGGCGGTACGGCCGCGTCCTGCGCGAGGTGGGGTCGGCAGGGTAGAAACAGGGGATGATCCGCGTTTTCCTGCTCGACGACCACGAGGTGGTCCGCCGGGGCATCGCCGACCTGCTGCAGCAGGAGGGCGACATCGAAGTGGTCGGTGAGTCCGGGCTGGCGGCCGAGGCGGCTCGCCGCATCCCGGCGCTGCGGCCGGACGTCGCGATCCTGGACGCCCGGCTGCCCGACGGCAGCGGCATCGACGTGTGCCGTGACGTGCGCGCCGTGGACTCCTCGATCAAGGGGCTGATCCTGACGTCGTACGAGGATGATGAGGCGCTGTTCGCGGCGATCATGGCGGGTGCGTCGGGGTATGTGTTGAAGCAGATTCGGGGTACGGATCTGGTGGATGGGGTGCGGCGGGTGGCGGCGGGTCAGTCGTTGTTGGATCCGGCGGTGACGGCGCGGGTGTTGGAGCGGA
>DATEJJ010000030.1:0-4751 GCA_035278125.1 Rugosimonospora sp. | reverse complement strand
TGGAGCGGCTGCCGCACCGCGGGGTACCGGCCCGGCGCCTGGTGGGGGTGGCCGAGGCGGTACTCACCGCGCTGCACGGTGCGAGCCAGCTCGCCGCCGCCGCGCCCGGCTTCGTGGACCCCTTCCACACCATCCGCGCCTGCGAGCACCTGGCCGAGTTGGACCCGGGCGACCCGTGGCAGCCGCCGCACCTGCCGCACGTGCCGAAGGCGCGCCCGGTCGACCAGGCGTGGGCACCACCGCCCACAGTGGACGCGCTGCGCGCGGAGCCCGCCCGGCTGGCCGGGGACGGCGTGGTCGCGGTACTCGGGCTGCGCCGGGCGGCCGCGCTGGAGGAGGCGGTACGCGCAGCACCCGACCTCGACGTCACCGCGGTCCTCGTCACCGGGGCGCCGGACGAGCTGGCACCGCTGGCCCGGCTGACCCTCGGCGAGCTGCGCGGCTGCCTGCACCCGGCGTTCCCCCGCTCGGCGTGGCCGAGGGTGCAGATCGTCCTCGACGGGGCCGGTGCGCTCGCCACCGCCGCCGGAGTACCGGCGGTCAGCGACGCCACCGAATCGGCGGTACGCGTCCGGGGCGGGCGGATCGTCGCGCGCGCCGACGGGTACGGCGCCTGCCACGCGGCGGCGGTGGCGTAGCGCCTCGCTGTCTACTGTGGACGCAGTAGCATGGTGGGAGTGTGGTGGGACATCGCGCTCGGGCTGTTCGCGGCGCTGGTGCTGAGCTGGCTGGCGCTGGTGGTCGCGCTGCTGCTGGTGCGGCCAAGCGGCCCGCTGCTCGCCGAGGCGGTACGCATCCTGCCCGACGTGCTGCGGCTGCTGCGCCGGCTGGCCGCCGACCGTGCACTGCCGCGCGGGGTACGGGTACGGCTCGGCCTGGTGCTGGTCTACCTCGCGCTGCCGATCGACCTGATCCCCGACTTCATCCCGGTGCTCGGGTACGCCGACGACGCGATCATCGTCACCGTCGTGCTCCGCTCGGTGGTACGGCGGGCCGGGATACCGACCGTACGCGCGCACTGGCCGGGCAGCGACGATGGCTTCACCGCACTGTGCCGGCTCACCGGCATGGCGGCTGACCGCCCGGGCGGTTGACTGTCCACTATGGAGAAGCCAGGCGCACCGCACCGCGCCCGGCACCCTCGAACCACACCAGCACCTCCCGCGCGGTGTCCTCCGGTGCCTCCAACTGCGGTACGTGCCCCACGTCCGGCAGCACGACGAGCGACCAGGACGGCCGGCGCCGCGCCACCGCCCGTGCCGCCTGTACCGGTACCAGCCGGTCCCGCGCGCCGTGCAGCAGCAGCGCCGGCGCCGGTACCGCGGCGATGGCCCGCCGGTACCCGCGCCCGCGCAGTACCCCGACCGTGGCGCGTACCGAGCGCGCGGCGGTGAGGAAGTCCCGTGCCGCGCCGGTCACGTGCTCCCGGCGGCGGACCAGTTCGGTGTGCTCGGCCACGACCGGCTCCGGCACCCGGGCCGGGTCCACGCAGCACAGCCCCAGCACCATGGCCACCTGGGACGCGGCGTCCGCGGCCCGCCGGCGGGACACCACGAACGGTCCCACCCCGGGCAGCGCGTACGCGGTGAACAGGGCCGCGACCAGCGGGTCGAGCCGGGCGGGTACCAGCGGCAGCGCGGGGTCCAGGAGCACCAGCCCGGCCACGGACGCGGGCACCGCGGCGGCCTGCAGCAGCGCCACCATGCCACCCATGGAGTTACCGAGCAGAATGGCCGGCTGCCCGGTTACGGCGGCCAGGAAGCGGTCGAGCAGGAGCCGGTTCGCGGCCACCGAGGTGCCGCGGCCCAGCGACTCGGTCAGCCCGTGCCCGGCCAGGTCGGGGGCGAGCAGCCGGCAGTGCGGGGTGAGCAACGGCGCGATCGCCGTCCAGTTGAGGCACGAGCCGCCCAGCCCGTGCACAGCCACCACCACCGGACCGTGCTCCGGCCCGCCGAAGTCCAGGTAGTGCACCGGGCCGTCCAGGTCGACCCAGCGCGACCGGGCGCCGGCCGTGATGTTCTCCGCGATGTTCTCCGCCACCTGCACACGGTACGTCTCCGGCGACCCTGGTCAAGGACACTAGAACACGTTACAGTTTGGCGATGAAGTTCACCGTGGGTGTCGCGCTGAGTCCACTGGACCAACTGGTCGATCTGGCCAAGGCGGCGGAGGAGTGCGGCTTCTCCTCGATCGCCCTGCCCGACTCCATCTTCTACTCCGAAGAGGTCGCCGCCGCGTACCCGTACACGCCGGACGGGAGCCGGTTCTGGACGCAGGACACGCCCTGGGTCGACCCGTTCGTGGCGGCCGCGGCGATGGGTGCGGTCACCAACCGGATCCGCTTCTACACGCAGGTGCTCAAGCTGGGCCCGCGCAACCCGGTGCTGCTGGCCCGGCAGATCGGCTCGGTGGCCAACCTGACCGGGAACCGGTTCGGGCTGGGCGTCGGGCTGGGCTGGACGCCGGAGGAGTTCGAGTGGTGCGGCGCGCCGTTCGCCGACCGGGGGCCGCGCGGCGACGAGTCCATCGAGGTGCTCCGCCTGATCCTGGGCGGCGGCATGGTGGAGTACCACGGCAGGTTCTTCGAATTCGGCAAGCTGCAGATGAGCCCGGCGCCGAGCGTGCCGGTACCCATCTATGTGGGCGGGCACACGCCGGTCGCGCTGCGCCGGGCGGCCCGCGCCGGTGACGGGTGGACGTCCGCGATGATGGGCTTCGACGAGCTGTCCGCCACCATCGCGCGCCTGGGCGAGCTGCGCGCGACGTACGGGCGCGCGGACCAGCCGTTCGAGATCCAGGCGGTGTGCATCGACCGGTTCGGCGTCAAGGGCTACCAGGAGCAGGCCGCGGCCGGCGTCACCGACGCGATCGTGGTCCCGTGGATGATGTACGGCGCCGGCTTCGACGCCGACCTCAAGTCCAAGGTGGACAGCCTGCACAAGTTCGCCGAGAGCATCATCGCCCGGATGGGATGACCGCCAGGTAGTCGGCGAAGCGCTCGTTCACCTCGCCCTCGGAGAGGCCGAAGTCGGCCAGCGCGTACCGGTGCGCTGGCCGGCGGTCCCCGGTGACGCTCTGCTCGTGCAGCGCCGCCATGGCCGTACGGGCCGGGCCGGACAGCGGGGTGTCCAGCCGCGCGTAGATGCGCTCGACGGTACCCATCGGGTCGGCGACCAGGTCCTCGTACGCGACGTCGACGAACTGCGCCGGGTCGTGTGCGGCCCGGTCGGCGAGGAACCGGGTCACCCCGCGCGACCACAGCTCCAGCTGGTCCCGGCCGAGCACCTCGCCGCGGTACCGGTCGGACCAGCCGGCCGAGGCTTCCGCGTTGAGGCTGCACACCGAGGCGATGGCGGTGGCCGGTGCCCGGTGCGTCTGCACCACGAGCGCGTCCGGGTACACGGCCAGCAGCGCGTCCAGCGCGAACAGGTGGCTCGGGTTCTTCAGTACCCAGCGCCGCTCCGGCTCGGTCAGGCCGACCAGTTGCAGGTTGCGCCGGTGCCGCCGGTACGCCGGGGTCCAGTCCTGTGTGGACAGCCAACCCGAGTACCCGGGCAGGTGCGCCAGGCACTCGAACGAGATGGACATGACCGACTGGCGCAGCAGTTGCCAGCACTCCTCCACCTCGGCGGCGGACAGGTAGTGCATGCCCATGAACTCGGGGTGCTCCAGCCGGTGCTGCCGGTAGCCGTCCTCAAGGAGCGCGAACACCGCGTTGTCCGCCCAGGTGTCCCGGGGCGGGCGCGGCTGCGGCACCTCGGCCAGCCACAGCTCCAGGCCCTGGTGCGCCGGGTCGGCGGAGAGCAGCCGGTGCAGCGCGGTGGTACCGGTGCGGGGCAGCCCGGTGACGAAGACGGGGCGGGTGACGGGTACCTGCTCGTGCTCCGGGTACTGGCGCCACGCTGACTCGCTGGACAGCCGGGCCACCAGCGCGCCGCGCAGCATCACGCGCGCCGCCTTGCTGCCCGCCGGGGTCAGCGCCGCGTCGTGCGCGTACGAGTCGAGCAGCACCTCCAGCGCCTCGCGGTAGTCATCCGCGCCGAAGTCCGTCAGGCCGCTGACCCGGCTGGCCGAGGCGTGCAGGTCGGCGACGGTACCGACGGTCGTACTGTCCAATGTGCTCAATGGTGGAACTCCCCGCAGTTGATGTCCAGGCACTGGCCGGTGATGGCGCGTGCCATGCCGGAGGCGAGGAACACGATGGCGTCGGCGATCTCGTCCGGCTCCGGCAGGCGGCGCAGGTCGGTGGTTGCCGCGGTCTCCTCGTACACCTGCTCCGGGGGTACGCCGCGCTTGGCCGCCTGGTACGCGAAGTAGCCCTTGAGCGAGTCGGCCCAGATGTACCCGGGCGCCACCGAGTTGACCCGGATGCCGCGCGGGCCCAGCTCCGTGGACAGGCTCTGTGCCGCCGCGAGCAGCGCCGACTTGGCCAGCTTGTACGGGCCGAAGGTACGCCGGGAGTGGCGCAGCACGGCCGAGTTCACCATCACCACGGCACCGCCCGTCTCCGCGAGCGCGGGCGCGAACTCGCGGGTAAGGCGGAGCGCGGCGAACAGGTTGGGTTCGAAGCTCGCGCGCAGCGCGTCGAGGTCCACCCGGGTCAGGTCGCGCATGGGTGGCATCGCGAACGCGTTGTGCACCAACGCGTCCACGCGACCGAACTCGCTGGACGCCTGGCGTACCAGATCCTGCACCGCGCCCTCGTCGGTGATGTCGGCGGTTACCGCGAGCGCCCGGCGGCCCTCCGCCTC
>DATEJJ010000029.1:0-33035 GCA_035278125.1 Rugosimonospora sp. | reverse complement strand
CCTGTCCCGGGGCAGCGCCGCCGGGCTGGGGCGGCGGGGTACCCGCCTGCCGGGTCGCCGTGCCGCACGCGGCGGTACCGGCCGCGAGCGCGAGCGTGACCAGCGCCGCCAGCGTCCTGCCTGTTGCCTTCACCTGTTCCTCCTCATTCGTTTACCCTGACGACATTCACTGGAAGCGCTCCCATGGGCGGCAGTCTATGGGCCGGTGGACGCGGCGGGAACGGGGGTCGCAGACACATGTCATTGGTGCGTTGGACACGTGCTCTTGTCCTGGGGATCACGCGTCATGCGAGCGGGCGATGGGTAGTGTCCTAACTGACACTTACTGCGGAGCGATCGACTAGGGGAGCAGTGCCCGTGACCGACAGCAAACTGGACTGGTCGGAACTAGACCAACGGGCCGTCGACACGGTCCGAGTCCTCGCCATGGACGCCGTGGAGAAGGCGGGCAACGGCCACCCGGGCACCGCGATGAGCCTCGCTCCGCTGGCGTACCTCCTGTTCCAGCGGGTCATGCGGCACGACCCGACGGATCCACTGTGGCCTGGCCGCGACCGCTTCGTATTGTCGTGCGGGCACAGCAGCCTGACCCTCTACATCCAGCTCTACCTCAGCGGGTACGGGCTGGCCCTGGAGGACCTCAAGTCGCTGCGGCAGTGGGGCTCGCTGACCCCGGGCCACCCGGAGCACGGGCACACCCGCGGTGTCGAGACCACCACCGGCCCGCTCGGACAGGGGCTGGGCAACGCGGTCGGCATGGCCATGGCGGCCCGCCGCGAGCGTGGACTCTTCGACCCGGAGACCGCGGCCGGGGACAGCCCGTTCGACCACGACGTCTTCGTCATCTGCTCGGACGGTGACATCGAGGAGGGCATCAGCCACGAGGCCAGCTCGCTCGCCGCGCACCAGGAGCTGGGCAACCTGACCGTCATCTACGACGACAACTCCATCTCCATCGAGGACGACACCGCGGTGGCCAAGTCGGAGGACGTCGCCGCCCGGTACGCCGCCTACGGCTGGCACGTGCAGCACGTGGACTGGCGCGCCAACCACGAGTACCACGAGGACGTCGCCGCGCTGTACGACGCGCTGCTCGCCGCGAAGGCGGAGACGGGTAGACCGTCCTTCATCAACCTGCGCACCATCATCGGCTGGCCGGCGCCGACCAAGCAGAACACCGGCAAGGCGCACGGCTCCGCGCTGGGCGCCGACGAGGTGGCCGCGACCAAGCGGGTGCTGGGCTTCGCGCCGGACCTCAGCTTCGAGGTATCCGGGGAGGTGCTGTCGCACGCCCGCGAGGTGGTGGCCCGGGGCCGCGCCGCGCACGAGGAGTGGCAGCACGCCTTCGACGCCTGGGCCGGCGCCAACCCGGACCGCAAGGTGCTCTTCGACCGGCTGGCCACGCGTACCCTGCCGGAGGGCTGGACCCGGGCGATACCCGAGTTCCCCGCCAACGCCAAGGGCATGGCCACCCGCAAGGCGTCCGGTGAGGTGCTGCAGGCGCTGGCGCCGGTACTGCCCGAACTGTGGGGCGGCTCCGCCGACCTGGCCGAGAGCAACAACACCACGATGGAGGGCGAGCCGTCGTTCCTGCCACCGGAGCACGCCACCAAGGCGTTCCCGGGCGACTGGTACGGGCGCACCCTCCACTTCGGCATCCGCGAGCACGCGATGGGCGCCATCCTCAACGGCATCGTGCTGCACGGCGGCACCCGCCCGTACGGCGGCACCTTCCTGGTGTTCAGCGACTACATGCGCCCGTCGGTACGCCTGGCCGCGCTGATGAAGCTGCCGGTCGTGTACGTGTGGACACACGACTCGATCGGCCTCGGCGAGGACGGCCCGACCCACCAGCCGGTCGAGCACCTCACCGCGCTGCGCGCCATCCCCGGGCTGGACGTGGTCCGCCCGGCCGACGCGAACGAGACGGCGTGGGCCTGGCGGCTCGCGCTGGAGCACACCGACCGGCCCACCGCGCTGTGCCTGACCCGGCAGAACCTGCCCACACTGGACCGCACCGAGGTGGCCGGCGCGGACGGGGTGGCGCGCGGCGGGTACGTGCTCGCCGACGCGGGCACCGGCCAGCCGGCGGTGATCCTGATGGCCACCGGCTCCGAGGTCACCCTCGCGCTGACCGCCCGGGAGCGGCTGGAGGCGGAGGGGGTACCCACCCGGGTCGTCTCGATGCCCTGCCGGGAGTGGTTCGACGCGCAGGACGCCGCGTACCGGCAGTCGGTACTGCCGCCGGAGGTCAAGGCCCGGGTCAGCGTGGAGGCGGGCATCGCGATGTCCTGGCGGGATCTCGTCGGGGACGGCGGCGAGTGTGTCAGCCTGGAACACTACGGGGCGAGCGCGCCGTACCAGATCCTCTTCGAGCAGTTCGGGTTCACCGCGGACCGTGTGGTGGCGGCGGCGCGCGCCGCACTGTCCAAAGTGGGCGCGGTACAGGGTTCCACCACCGGCAACTGAGGAGCACGAGATGACTGACCGACTGGCAGAGCTGTCCGCCGCGGGCGTGGCGGTGTGGCTCGACGACATCTCCCGGCAGCGGCTCGCCTCCGGCGGCCTGGACGCACTGCGCCGACAGCAGCACGTGGTGGGCGTGACCAGCAACCCGACCATCTTCGCCAAGGCCCTGGAAGACCTCGACGACTACACCGAGCAGGTCAAGGACCTGACGGTACGCGGGGTCACCGTGGAGGAGGCGACCCGGATGATCACCACGTACGACGTGCGCTGGGCGTGCGACGTGATGCGGCCGGCGTACGACGCGTCCCACGGGGTGGACGGGCGCGTCTCGATCGAGGTGGACCCGCGGCTGGCGTACGAGACGGAGAAGACCATCGCCGAGGCCCGGCAGCTGTGGTGGCTCGTGGACCGGGAGAACCTGTACATCAAGATTCCGGCGACCGAGGCGGGGCTGCCCGCGATCACGGCGACCCTCGCGGCCGGGATCAGCGTGAACGTCACGCTGATCTTCTCGCTGGAGCGGTACGGGCAGGTGATGGACGCGTT
Organism: Rugosimonospora sp.; assembly: GCA_035278125.1. Classification (GTDB taxonomy): domain Bacteria; phylum Actinomycetota; class Actinomycetes; order Mycobacteriales; family Micromonosporaceae; genus DATEJJ01. The sequence goes on along the minus strand of DATEJJ010000029.1, from coordinate 30,020 downwards.
CCTCGCCGGCCTGGAGCAGGCGAAGGCGAACGGGCACAACCTCAGCAAGATCGGCTCGGTGGCCAGCTTCTTCGTGTCCCGGGTGGACACCGAGGTGGACAAGCGGCTCGACAAGATCGGCAGCCCGGAGGCCCAGGCACTGCACGGCAAGGCCGCCATCGCCAACGCGCGGCTGGCCTACCAGCGGTACGAGAAGGTGTTCGCCGGCGACCGGTGGCAGGCGCTGGCCGACGCGGGCGCCCAGCCGCAACGGCCGCTGTGGGCGTCCACCTCCACCAAGAACCCCGCCTACCGCGACGTCATGTACGTCGAGGACCTGATCGCCCCGGGCGTGGTGAACACCATGCCGGAGGCGACCATCCACGCGTACGCCGACCACGGCGCGACCAAGCCGGACACGGTCACCGGGGCGTACGGCGAGGCGCAGCAGGTGCTGGACGACCTGGCCGCGCTCGGCATCTCCTACGACGACGTGGTCGACACCCTGGAGCGTGAGGGCGTGCAGAAGTTCGAGGCGAGCTGGGTCGAGCTGCTGTCCTCTGTGGACAAGCAGCTGGGAGCCGGGAAATGAACCCGGGTGACCTGGAGGCCGCGGCCGGCCTCGCCGTACAGGGCGCCGCGGCGGTACCGGGCGCGGCCGAGGCGCGGGCCGCACTCGTCGAGGCGGGTGTACCCGGGCTGCTGGTGGCCAAGGACCCGACGCTGTGGGGGCCGGCGGCGGAGTCCGAGGCGGGCATCCGGCTCGGCTGGATGGACACCTTCCGGCGCAGCCGGGAGCTGCTCCCCCGGCTCGCCGAGCTGCGAAGCGAGCTGGACGACCTGGACCACGTGGTACTGGCCGGGATGGGCGGCTCGTCGCTCGCGCCCGAGGTGATCGCCCGTACCCTCGGCAAGGAACTGACCGTCCTCGACACCACCGACCCGGGTCAGGTACGCGCCGCCCTGCTGGACCGGCTGGAGCGCACGGTTCTCGTGGTGTCCAGCAAGTCCGGGTCCACAGTGGAGACTGACAGCCACCGGCGGGCGTACCTGCAGGCGTTCCTCGACTCGGGGCTGAGCGCCCCCGAGGCCGGCCGGCACTTCGTCATCGTCACCGACCCCGGCTCGCCGCTGGAGGCGGTGGCCAGCGAGATGGGCGCGGCGCTGATCCTGGCCGACCCGGACGTGGGCGGGCGGTACTCGGCGCTGACCGCGTTCGGGCTGGTACCCACCGCGCTCGCCGGGGTGGACGTGGCCGAACTGCTCGACCAGGCCGAGGCGCTGTACGCCGCGCTCGACGCGGACAAGGACAACCCGGGGCTGGCCCTGGGCGCCGCGCTCGGCGCCGCCGCGGTCACTGATGGCCGCGACAAGGTGGCGCTGGTCGACGACGGTACCGGCATCACCGGCCTGGGCGACTGGGCCGAGCAGCTGATCGCCGAGTCGACCGGCAAGGAGGGCAAGGGCATCCTGCCCGTGGTGGTCGAGTCGCCCGCCGCGCCCGGCGCCACCGGCGAGGACGTGCTGACCGTGACCGTCGGCGGTGCGCTGCCGCCCGGCGCGGTACCCGGCGGCGGGGTCACCCCGCACGTCGCGGTCAACGGCCCGCTGGGCGCCCAGTTCCTGGCCTGGGAGTACGCCACCGCGGTGGCCGGACGGGTGCTCGGCATCAACCCGTTCGACCAGCCCAACGTCACCGAGTCCAAGGACAACACCAAGCACATCCTCGCCGCCGGGCTGCCCGCCGAGACACCGTCGTTTGTGGACGGTGCGGTCACCGGGTACGGGCCGGGTACCACCGTTGTCGAGGCGCTGGCCCAGTTCCTCAGCGGTATCGACACCGGCGGGTACCTGGCCGTGATGGCGTACCTGGACCGCTTCGCCGACCAGCCCGTCGCCCAGGTACGGGCGCTGCTGGCGGAGGCGTCCGGCGAGCGCGCGGTCACCTTCGGCTGGGGGCCGCGCTTCCTGCACTCCACCGGCCAGTACCACAAGGGCGGCCCGCAGGTCGGCTCGTTCCTCCAGATCACCGGCGCGGTCGTCGAGGACCTCCCGGTACCCGGGCAGCCGTACAGCTTCGGGGTCCTGCAGGCGGCGCAGGCCGCCGGTGACCGGCAGGCCCTGGCCAAGCGCGGCCGCCCGCTGCTCCACCTGCACCTGACCAACCGGGCCCTCGGCATCGCACAGCTGCTGGGCGCCGCGCGCACACTCTCGGAGGGGTAGCGTGGGTAACCCGTTAAGGGATCCGCAGGACCGCCGGCTCCCGCGGATTCCGGAGCCGTGCGCGCTCGTCATCTTCGGTGTCACCGGAGACCTGGCGCGCAAGAAGCTGATACCGGCCATCTACGACCTGGCCAACCGCGGCATGCTGCCGTCCGGCTTCGTGGTGCTCGGGTTCGCCCGGCGGGACTGGGGCGACGGCGACTTCGAGGCACTGTCCCGGGAGTCGGCGCAGGAGCACGCGCGTACCCCGTGGCGGGACGAGGTGTGGGCCCGGCTCGCCGGCAGCATCAAGTTCGTACCCGGCGCGTTCGACGACGACGCCGCGTTCGACCAGCTGTCCCGGACGCTCAACGACCTGCGCGAATCGCACGGCATCCACGGCAACGCCGCGTTCTACCTGTCCATCCCGCCGGCGGCCTTCCCCACCGTGCTCAAGCAGCTGGCCCGCACCGGCATGGCAGACAACGAGAAGTCGGGCGGCTGGCGCCGGGTGGTGGTGGAGAAGCCGTTCGGCACCGACCTGGCGTCGGCCAAACAGCTCAATGATCTGGTTGATGACGTGTTCACCCCGAACGACGTCTTCCGCATCGACCACTACCTGGGCAAGGAGACGGTACAGAACATCCTCGCCCTGCGGTTCGCGAACAACCTCTTCGAGCCGGTGTGGAACTCGCGGTACGTGGACTCGGTACAGATCACCATGGCCGAGGACGTGGGTATCGGCAGCCGGGCCGGGTTCTACGACGTCACCGGTACCGCCCGGGACGTGCTGCAGAACCACCTGCTCCAGCTGCTGGCCATGGTCGCCATGGAGGAGCCGACCAGCTTCGACGCGGCCGAGATCCGCACCGAGAAGCTCAAGGTGCTGCGCGCCATCTCGCTGCCCGGGGACATCCTGGCGGAGACGGTACGCGGGCAGTACCTGGCCGGCTGGGTCGCGGGCGAGCGGGCGGTCGGGTACAAGGAGGAGAAGGGCGTACCGGCGGACTCGAAGACCGAGACGTACGTGGCGGTGAAGCTGGGCATCCAGAACCGCCGCTGGGCGGGAGTGCCGTTCTACGTACGCGCCGGCAAGCGCCTGCCGCGCCGGGTCACCGAGATCGCGGTGCTCTTCAAGAAGGCGCCGCACCTGCCGTTCCACCAGGACGACGTGGAGATGCTCGGCAACAACCAGCTCGTCGTCCGGGTACAGCCGGACGAGGGCGTGACGCTCAAGTTCGGCTCCAAGGTGCCGGGTACCGCGATGGAGGTCCGGGACATCACCATGGACTTCCAGTACGGCGAGGCGTTCACCGACTCGTCACCCGAGGCGTACGAGCGGCTGATCCTGGATGTGCTGATCGGCGACCGTACCCTCTTCCCGGACGCGGCCGAGGTGGAGCAGAGCTGGCGCGTGGTCGACCCGCTGGAGGAGGCGTGGGCCGGTACCGAGCCGGAGCTGTACCGCGGGGGTGAGTGGGGCCCGCGCGCCGCGGACGAGATGCTGGCCCGCGAGGGACGCCAGTGGAGGCGGGCATGAGCGAGCGCTTGCGCGGGCGCACAGGTCGCATATCAGGCCGGCTCCTCGCGAGCTGCGCGAGCGAGGAGGCGGCATGATCGGTCTTTGGGATACCACCGGGAATGAGGTCGTCAAGGCGCTGGCCGCGGAGCGGCGCAGCGCCGGCGGCGTCACCAGCGGGCTGGCGCTCACCCTGATCGCGGTGGTGGACGAGAAGCACGTCCGCGAGGCCGAGGCCGCGGCCACCATCGCCGCCGCGGCGCACCCGTGCCGGATGCTCATGGTGGTGCGCTCTGACATCATGCGCGACAACAACCGGCTGGACGCCGAGATCGTGGTCGGCGGCCGGCTCGGGCCGTGCGAGGCCGTGGTCATGCGCATGTACGGGCGCCTCGCGCTGCACGCCGAGTCGGTGGTGATGCCGCTGCTCGCCCCGGACGTACCCGTGGTGACCTGGTGGCACGGGCAGCCCCCGGACCTGATCGCGCACGACTTCCTGGGCGTGGTCGCGGACCGGCGGATCACCGACTCCGCGCAGACGCCGGACCCGGTGGCCGCGCTGCTCCAGCGGGCCCAGGACTACGCACCCGGCGACACCGACCTCGCGTGGACCCGGATCACGCCGTGGCGCACCCTGGTCGCGAGCGCGTTCGACACGGTCGAGGCGCGGATCAGCGGGGCCACCGTGGTCGCGCCGGCGAAGGACCCGACCGCCGCGCTGATGCGTGGCTGGCTCGCCGCCCGGCTGGGCATCCGCACCGAACTGGAGCCCACGTCGGAGTTCCCGCGCATGCGCGAGGTACGCCTGACCTGCGCGAACGGCGACGAGGTGGCGCTGACCCGGGACGACAACATCGCCTGGTTCCGCCGCACCGGCCAGGAGAACCGCCAGCTGCCGCTGGTCCGCCGCCCGCTCGGCGATGAGCTGGCCGAGGAGCTGCGCCGGCTGGACGCGGACAACATCTACGCCGAGGCGCTCGGTGCGGTGGCGGGCAGCAACGACCTGCAGCACCGCTCGGCCATCCGGGTGCACATCTGGCAGGACCCGGCGCTTGCCGCCCGAGCCAACGAGCCGGAACCCGCCCGTGGCTGAGGCCAGTGTCGTCGTGCACCAGGATCCCAAAGCGCTGGCGCAGGCGGTCGCGGCGCGGCTGATCGTACGGTTGATCGACGCGCAGGCCGAGCGGGGTATGGCGGATCTGGTGCTGACCGGCGGCCGGATCGCGAGCGCGGTGTACGAGGCGGTCGCGGCGAGCCCGGCGCGGGACGCGCTGGACTGGTCCCGGGTGGACGTGTGGTGGGGCGACGAGCGCTTCCTGCCGTCCGGCCACCCGGACCGCAACGAGACCCAGGCGCGGGCGGCGCTGCTCGACGCGGTACCGCTGGATCCGGCGCGGGTACACCCGATGCCGGCCAGTGACGGGCCGGACGGCAACGATCCCGAGGCGGCCGCCGCCCGGTACGCCGAGGAGCTGGCCCGGGCCGCGAAGCCGGGCAGCGAGCAGCTCCCCCACTTCGACGTGCTGCTGCTCGGCGTCGGCGAGGACGGGCACGTGGCGTCGGTGTTCCCCGAGCACCCGGTCGCGTACGAGACGCGGCCGGTGAGCGCCGTCCGGGGCAGCCCGAAGCCGCCCCCGGTACGCACCACGCTGACCCTGCCCGCCATCAACACGGCCGAGGAGGTGTGGCTGACGGCCGCCGGTACCGACAAGGCGAGCGCGGTGGGAATGGCGCTGTCCGGCGCCGGGCCGGTACAGCTGCCCGCCGCCGGAGTGCACGGTGTCTCGCGTACCCTCTGGCTGCTCGACCGCGCGGCAGCGACCGAGGTGTCACCCCGGTTCCGCAGCCTGCGGCTGAACTAGCGGCGGCTACTCGCCGCGCCGCTGGCGGAGCTTGCGTAGCGCCTCGGCGAGGATCTCCGCGCCCTCGGCGTCCGTACGCCGCTCCTTCACGTATGCCAGATGGCTCTTGTACGGTTCGGCCCGGCGGGTGCCGGGAGGATGCTGGCGGTCGCGGCCGGCGGGCTGTCCGCAGCGCGGGCACTCCCAGGTCGCCGGCACGGGCACGTCGGCCGCGAACAGCGGCTCGATCTGGTGACCGTTGGCGCACCAGTAGGTGATGGCCCGCCGCTCGACGGGTTCACAGCGTTCGTCGGGGCGGATCGGCCCGGAGCCGACCCGCACGCCGCGGATGGCGTTGCCACTTGCCACGGCTGTTCGCTCCTGTCGCAGGGGGTACGACGGAATTACCGGAAGCGCGCAACCTGATCACAGGGCGCGCGCCTGAGTCTAGGAGGAAAAGACCGCACTAGGAAGATTCGGCGGTATTAAGAGTGAGGTACCGCTATCCGCAGGTAAAGTCCGAGCCCGACAATGCACGCGAACCACACGATGCCGACGAGAACCGTGTAGCGGTCCAGGTTCTTCTCCGCCACGGAGCTACCGGCCAGGCTGCTGGAGACGCCGCCGCCGAACATGCTGGACAGGCCGCCGCCCTTGCCGCGGTGCAGCAGGATCAGCATGGTCAGCAGCACGCTCGTGATCACCAGGACCACGATCAGGCTGTACGCGAACCACTTCATGGTGCGAACGTGTCCTCTCGAAATGTCGCTTGGGCCAGCCGGTCAGCGGTCCGGCGAGTGAGCCAGCCACCAACGATAGACCACCGACCGGCCTCCTATCGACCCACGTCGGCTACCGCTTGATGTGGTCCGGGTACCGGCAGATCGACACGAACTCCTCGGCGTCCAGGCTGGCCCCGCCGACGAGGGCGCCGTCGATGTCCGGCTTCGCCATCAGGGCCGCCACGTTCGCCGCCTTGACCGAGCCGCCGTACAGGATGCGGATGCGCTCGGCGGTCGGGCCGGGGTACAGCTCGGCGACGCGGGCGCGGATGGCGCCGATCACCTCCTGCGCGTCCTCCGGCGTCGCGGTCTTGCCGGTGCCGATCGCCCAGATCGGCTCGTACGCGACGACGACCTTCTCCGCCTGGTCGGCGGGGATGCCGGCGAGGTCGGCGTCGAGCTGCGTCACGCAGTGGCCGGTGTGCTCCCCCGCCTCGCGGATCTCCAGCCCTTCGCCGACGCAGAGGATCGGCGCGATGCCGTTGGCGAGCGCCGCCTTCACCTTCGCGTTGACCAGCTTGTCGTCCTCGTGGTGGTACGCCCGCCGCTCGGAGTGCCCGACCACCACGTACTGGCAGCCCAGCTTGGCGAGCATCGGACCGGACACGTCCCCGGTGTACGCGCCGGGCGCGTGCGGGGACAGGTCCTGCGCGCCGTACCCGATCAGCAGCTTGTCCCCGTCGATGAGGGTCTGCACGCTGCGGATCGCGGTGAACGGCGGCAGTACCACCACCTCCACCTCGCCCAGTTGCTTCTCGGTGAGGCTGAACGCGAGCTTCTGGGTGAGCGCGATGGCCTCAAGGTGGGTGAGGTTCATCTTCCAGTTACCGGCCATCAGCGGCCGGCGCACCTCGGTCGCCATGTCAGGACTCCTCGAGCGCGGCCACGCCCGGGAGCGTCTTGCCCTCGAGGAATTCGAGGGAGGCGCCGCCGCCGGTGGAGATGTGGCTGAACGCGGACTCGTCGAGGCCCAGCGTGCGTACGGCCGCCGCCGAGTCGCCGCCGCCCACCACGGTGAAGCCGTCCACCTTGGTGATCGCCTCGGCCACGCCCATCGTGCCGGCGGCGAACGGCGGCAGCTCGAACACGCCCATCGGGCCGTTCCAGAACACCGTCCTCGCCCCGGCCAGCACCTCGGCGAACGCCGCCACCGAGTCCGGCCCGATGTCCAGGCCCAGCATGCCGGCCGGGATGGAGTCGTCCGCCACCACGTCGACCCGCGCGTCCGCGGCGAAGCGGTCGGCGACCACGATGTCCGTGGGCAGCTTGATCTTCCCGGCGTACCGGTCGAGCAGGTCCCGGCAGGTCTGCACCATCTCGTCTTCGAGCAGCGACTGGCCCACCTGGTAGCCGAGCGCCTTGAGGAAGGTGAAGCACATGCCGCCGCCGATCAGCAGCTCGTCCACACGCGGCGCCAGCGCCTCGATGACGGCCAGCTTATCGGAGACCTTCGAACCGCCCAGTACCACCACGTACGGGTGCTCCGGCGCCCCGGTGAGCCGGCCGAGCACCTCCAGCTCGCGCAGTACCAGCCGGCCGGCGTACCGGGGCAGGAGCTTCGCCACGTCGTACACGCTCGCGTGCTTGCGGTGTACCGCCCCGAACGCGTCGTCCACATAGGACTCACCGAACGCGGCCAGCCGCCCGGCGAACTCCGCCCGCTCGGCGTCGTCCTTGCTGGTCTCCCCCGGGTTGAAGCGCAGGTTCTCCAGCAGTGCCAGCTGCCCGTCCGCCAGGCCGTCCACAGTGGACTTGGCGGACGCGCCCACCGTGTCCGTGGCGAACCGCACCCGGTCCGTACCCAGCAACTCGCCCAGCCGCGCCGCCACCGGTGCCAGCGTGTACTTCGGGTCGGGTGCGCCCTTGGGCCGGCCGAGGTGGGACACGACGACGAGCCGGGCGCCCGCGTCGAGCAGTGCCGACAGGGTCGGCAGCACGGCGCGTACCCGCCCGTCGTCCGTGATCCGGTCACCGTCGAGGGGGACGTTCAGGTCGGCGCGTACCAGCACCCGCCGCCCGGCGACCCCCTCAGCGAGCAGGTCGTCGAGTGTCCTCACAGCGAAGAGCCCACGAAGGTGACGAGGTCGACCAGGCGGTTGGAGTAGCCCCACTCGTTGTCGTACCAGCCGACCACCTTGACCTGGTTGCCGATCACCTTGGTCAGGCCGGCGTCGAAGACGCAGGAGGCCGGGTCGGTGACGATGTCGGTGGAGACGATCGGGTCCTCGGTATACACGAGAATGCCCTTGAGCGCACCCTCGGCCGCCGCCTTCACCGCGGCGTTGACCTCCTCGACCGTGGTCTCCCGGCCGGCGGTGAAGGTCAGGTCGGTGGCCGAGCCGGTGGGTACCGGCACCCGCAGCGCGTACCCGTCGAGCTTGCCCTTGAGCTGCGGCAGCACCAGGCCGATCGCCTTGGCCGCACCGGTGGACGTGGGCACGATGTTCAGCGCGGCGGCGCGCGCCCGGCGCAGATCCTTGTGCGGGCCGTCCTGCAAATTCTGGTCCTGCGTGTACGCGTGGATCGTGGTCATCAGGCCGCGCTCGATGGTGAACGCCTCGTGCAGCACCTTGGCCATCGGCGCCAGGCAGTTGGTGGTGCAGGACGCGTTCGAGATGATCGAGTGCGTGGCCGGGTCGTAGGTGCCCTCGTTGACGCCCATCACCAGGGTGACGTCCTCGTTCTTGGCGGGCGCCGAGATGATCACCTTCTTGGCGCCGTTGGCCAGGTGCACCTTGGCCTTCTCCCCGTCGGTGAACAGGCCGGTCGACTCGACCACCACGTCCGCACCCAGGTCGCCCCAGGGCAACTTGCCCGGGTCGCGCTCGGCGAGCGCCTTGAACGTCTGCCCGCCCACGCTGATCTCGTCGGCGCTGGCCTTGACCTCGTAGGGCAGCCGGCCCAGGATGCTGTCGTACTTAAGAAGATGAGCCAGGGTCGCGTTGTCCGTAAGGTCGTTCACGCCGACGAGTTCGATGTCGGCGTCCCGCTGCAGGGCCGCGCGGAAGAAGTTACGGCCGATCCGACCGAAGCCGTTGATGCCTACCCGGACGGTCACTGGACATCTCCTCGCCATAGTCTCGTGATCTGCACGGCCCTCTCGCCGGGCCGCGGTGGCACGCCCGCTCGGCGTGCACGGCCTCATCGCCGGATAACACAAACCCTAACGGAGCACGGAGCGGGATCACCCACCGGCCCAGGTCCGGGGCCGGCCCGGTCTGGACTGACGAGCGCAGGGCGCGCAGCGGCCGGAGCGAGGAGGGAAGACCGGGCGTCTGAGGCCCTGGACCCGCGCGAGCACAGCGAGCGCCAGCCCGCTCAGCTCAGCAGCATCTCGGGGGTTACTGCGGCTTCTGTGTCCGGGATGCCCAGATCGCGGGCGCGCTTGTCGGCAAGCGCCAGCAGCCGCCGGATCCGGCCCGCGATCGCGTCCTTGGTCAGCGGCGGGTCGGCCAGCGCCCCCAGCTCCTCCAGGGACGCCTGCCGGTGCTCCAGGCGCAGCCGCCCCGCGCTGGTCAGGTGCCGTGGCGCATCGTCGGCGAGGATCTCCAGCGCCCGGGTGACCCGGGCCGCCGCGGCCACCGCCGCGCGCGCCGAGCGGCGCAGGTTCGCGTCGTCGAAGTTGGCCAGCCGGTTCGCGGTCGCGCGCACCTCGCGGCGTACCCGGCGCTCCTCCCAGGACAGCACGCTGGCGTGCGCGCCGATCCGGGTGAGCAGCTGCGCGATCGCGTCGCCGTCCTTGACCACCACCCGGTCCACGCCGCGCACCTCGCGCGCCTTGGCCGAGATACCGATCCGGCGGGCCGCGCCGACCAGGGCCAGCGCCGACTCCGGCCCCGGGCAGGTGATCTCCAGCGCGCACGAGCGCCCCGGCTCGGTCAGCGAGCCGTGCGCCATGAACGCGCCGCGCCAGGCCGCGACCGCGCAGCACACACTGGCCGAGACCACGTGCGGGGGCAGCCCGCGGACCGGCCGGCCGCGCACGTCGAGTAGCCCGGTCTGGCGGGCCAGTGCCTCGCCGTCCTTGACCACCCGCACGATGTAGTGGCTGCCCTTGCGCAGGCCGCCGGAGGCGAGCACGTGGATCTCGCTGGAGTACCCGTAGACCTCGGCGATCTCGCGGCGCAGCCGGCGGGCCACCGCCCCGGTGTCCAGCTCCGCCTCCACCACCACGCGTCCCGCGACGATGTGCAGGCCGCCGGCGAAGCGCAGCAGCGCGGCCATCTCGGCGCGGCGGCAGCAGGGCTTGGGTACGTCGACCCGGCTGAGCTCGTCCTTGACCGAGGCGGTCATCGCCATTGTCTCGTCACCTCGTAACCCTCTGGCATGCCCGCGCGGCCCTCGATCCGCCCGGTCGTGCCGTTGTGCGCCTGCTCGTCCTGCGTGGTGCCGGTGCCCTGCCCCAGCACCGCTGACAGAGCCGCCGCGAGCGCGGACGGATCGTGCCGTGGACCGCCGTCCTCGACCGCGACCGGGGCGAGGACCAGCCGCGCACCCAGTGATTCTGCCGCACGGCGGATCGGTTCGGGGTCACCGACCGCCCTGCCGTCGGCAACGACTACATCTGCCCGCAGGCCCGGTAGGTAACGGGTGAGCGCCCGAAGGTGATCCGGCAGCGAGAGACTGGCCGTCTCCTTCTCCGCGGCGAGGTTCAAGGTGATCAACCGGGCCGCCCCGCTCGCCGTGATCGCGCGGGCCAGGGCCGGGACCAGCAGGTGCGGAATGACGCTGGTGTACCACGAGCCAGGCCCGAAGATCAGCCAGTCCGCGTCGCGTACCGCCGCCACCGCCTCGGCGCAGGCCGGTGGGTCGGGCGGGATCAGGCGTACCGCCTCCACGTGCTCCCGGGTGATGGCGACCTGATGCTGGCCACGCACCGTGACCAGGTCGCCGGCCTCGGCCCGGACATCCGCCTCGATGCTCACCGGTACCGGCGACATCGGTAACACCCGGCCCTGCGCGTGCAGCAGCGCGCCGGCGTGGTCCAGCGCGGCCACCGGGTCGCCCAGCATCTCCATCAGGCCGCACAGCACCACGTTGCCCACCGGGTGCCCGGCCAGCTCGCCGGTACCGGTGAACCGGTGCTGGAACAGCCGCGCGGTGTCGCCCGTGAACGGGTCCTCGCTGGCCAGCGCGGCCAGGGCCTGGCGCAGGTCGCCGGGCGGGAGGATGTGCCGCTCCGCGCGCAGGCGCCCGCTGGAGCCACCGTCGTCGCCGACCGTGACGATTGCCGTGATCGATAAGCCTCGTATCCGCCGCAGCGCGCGCAGCGACGCGGACAACCCGTGTCCGCCCCCGAAGGCACAGACCCTGGTCGTCATCGGTTCGGTACTCGTCACTCTCGTCCCAGGTCGCGGTGTTGAGCGGTGGCCACCAGGCGTAGGTCACGCAGGCGCCGGGTCAGCTCCTCGGCAATGGCCACGCTGCGGTGTTTGCCGCCGGTACAACCGACCGCCACCGTCAGGTACCTCTTCCCCTCCCGCTCGAAGCCTGGGGCGGTCGCGTTGATCAGGCGCGCGTACGTCTCCACGAAGGTACTCGCTCCCCGCTGGCCGAGCACGTACCGGCTCACCGCCTCCTCCCTACCGGTATGCTCGCGCAGCTCGGGCACCCAGTACGGGTTCGGGAGGAACCGGGCGTCCAGCACGAAGTCCGCGTCGGGCGGGAGCCCGTACTTGAAGCCGAACGACAGCACGGTAACCCGCAGCCGGCGCGCGTCCTCACCGCCGAACAGCTCCTCCACCCGGCTGCGAAGCTGGTTCACGTTCAGGTGACTGGTATCGATGAGGACGTCGGCCTCGTCCCGCGCCTGGGCGAGCAGGGTGCGCTCGGCCGCGATACCCTCCGCGAGCCGCCCGTCACCCTGCAGCGGGTGCGGCCGGCGCACGTTCTCGAAGCGCCGGATCAGTACGTCGTCGTCGGCGTCCACAAACACCACGCGCGGGCTGAAGCCGCGCTCGCGCAGCGCCTGCACGGCGCCGGCCAGGTCGTTGGTGAACGCCCGGCTGCGCACGTCGAGCACCATCGCGGTATGCCGCGCGGTCCCGCCCGCCTGGTGCGCCAGTTCGGCCATGTCCACCATCAGCGCCTGCGGCAGGTTGTCGACCACGTAGTAACCGACGTTCTCCAGGGCACGCGCCACCGTGCTGCGGCCACCGCCGGATACGCCGGTCACGATGACCAGATCGGTATCGGCGCGCGGCTGCCCGCCATCTCCATGCTGCTGAGTCACGATCCCCCCTTGCCCGTCCCCCGCTCGCGCCGCGGCGTCCGCCGCGCGGCGGCTCGCGGTCCGCGCAGCGGCAGGCACCCCGCATCCTAATCGGACACAACAGGCCGCGGATCGATGTCCCGAGCGTCGGCCGGCTCCCCTTCTCCGGGCCCCATTGCGCCCTGGTCCGGAGCCCCCGGATCCGCCGCGTTCGCCGGTTCGGCCGGGTTCGCGGACTCGGCCTGGTTCGCGGACTCGGCCTGGTTCGCGGACTCGGCCAGGTTCGCGGGATCGGCCGGCGATGCTGGCGGGGAGGAGAGTGCGGCGACGATCGCCTCGGCGATGCGCGGCCCGATGCCGGGCACCGTGGCGATCTCCTCCGGGCCGGCCGCGCCCAGCCGCTTCAGCGAGCCGAACCGGGCCAGCAGCGCCTTGCGCCGCGCCTCGCCCAGCCCGGGGATCGCGTCCAGCGCCGAGGCCGTCATCCGCTTCGAGCGGCGCTGCCGGTGGTACGTGATGGCGAACCGGTGCGCCTCGTCGCGTACCCGCTGGAGCAGGTAGAGCCCCTCCGAGCTGCGCGGGAGGATCACCGGGAACGCCTCCCCGGGCAGCCAGACCTCCTCCAGCCGCTTGGCCAGCCCGCACAGCGCCACCTCGGTCACGCCCAGGTCCGACATGACCTGCGCGGCGGCGTTCACCTGCGGCTCACCGCCGTCGACCACAACCAGCTGCGGCGGGTACGCGAACTTGCGCGGCTTGCCGGTCGTCGGGTCGATCGGCGTACCCTCCTCGCCGAGCGAGCCGGCCGCCTGCAGGTACCGGGTGAACCGGCGGCGCAGCACCTCCGCGATCGCGGACAGGTCGTCGCTGGCGCCGCGGATGGCGAAGCGCCGGTACTCACTCTTGCGGGGTAGGCCGTCCTCGAAGACCACCATGCTGGCCACCACGTCGGTGCCCTGGATCTGCGAGACGTCGTAGCACTCGATGCGCAGCGGGGCCTGGCCCATGCCCAGCGCCTCGGAGATCTCGTCCAGCGCCTTGCTGCGCGTGCTCAGGTCACCGGCGCGGCGCAGCTTGTGCTGGGCGAGCGCCTCCTTCGCGTTGTGCGCGACGGTATCCATCAGCGCCTTCTTGTCGCCGCGCTGCGGGATCCGGATGCTGACCCGGCTGCCGCGGTGCTGGGACAGCCAGTCGGCCACCGCCTCCGCGTCCGGCGGCAACGCCGGTACCAGCAACTCCCGCGGTACGTCCACCTCGCCCACCTCGGCGCCGTAGACCTGGGAGCAGAAGTGCTGGACCAGGTCGCCGGTGGTCAGCTCCTCGGTCTTCTCCACCACCCAGCCGCGCTGGCCACGCACCCGCCCGCCGCGTACCGAGAACACCTGTACCGCCGCCTCCAGCGGATCCTCGGCGAACGCGACCACGTCGGCGTCGGTGCCGTCGCCGAACACCACCGCCTGCTTCTCCATGGCCCGGCGCAGCGCGGCGAGGTCGTCGCGCAGCCGCGCCGCCCTCTCGAACTCCAACTCCTCTGCGGCGGCATGCATCTCCCGCTCCAGCCGGCGCACCATCCGGTCCGTCGAGCCGGCCATGAAGTCGCAGAAGTCCTCTACGATCTGCCGGTGCTCGTCGACCGACACCCGCCCGACGCACGGCGCCGAGCACTTGCCGATGTAGCCGAGCAGGCAGGGCCGGCCGATCTGCCCTGAGCGCTTGAAGACCCCGCCCGAGCAGGTGCGCGCCGGGAACACGCGCAGCAACAGGTCGAGCGTCTCGCGGATGGCCCAGGCGTGCGAGTACGGGCCGAAGTAGCGCACGCCCTTGCGCTTGGCGCCACGCATCACCTGCAACCGCGGATAGTCCTCGTCCAGGGTGACGGCCAGGTACGGGTAGGACTTGTCGTCGCGGTACCGCACGTTGAACCGCGGGTCGTACTCCTTGATCCAGGTGTACTCCTGCTGGAGCGCCTCGACCTCGGTGCGCACGGTGATCCAGTCCACGCTGGCCGCGGTGGTGACCATCTGGTGCGTGCGCGCGTGCAGTGTCCACGGATCGGCGAAGTACGAGTTCAGCCTGCTGCGCAGGCTCTTGGCCTTGCCGACGTAGATGACCCGTCCGGTCGCGTCGCGGAACCGGTAGACGCCTGGCGCGTCGGGAATCGTGCCGGGCGCGGGTCGGTAGGTTGACGGGTCGGGCACGCCGGCAAGCCTAGTCCGAGCGTATGACAACTCGGAGCGCTCACCGGCGCGCCCGGCGGGTGGTTGTCAGACAGGCGCTTGTCTTCGATCAGGTGATGCGAATCTCGCCGTTGGTCACGCTCACGGACTTCGAGGCCAGCGGCTGCGTTGCCGGGCCGTTCTTCACCGAGCCGTCGGTGATCGAAAATGCGCTGCCGTGGCACGGGCAGTGGATCTCGCCGCTCGCGATCTTGTTAACCGTGCAGCCCTGGTGGGTACAGATGGCGCTGAATGCCTTGTACTCGCCCGCGGCGGGCTGCGTCACCACGACCGAACCTATGATCTTTCCGCTGCCGACCGGGATGTCGGCCGTCTTGGCGATGTCGCTACTGGTGTTGCCACCGCCCCCGGCCGCGCCGGTCGGCGTCGACCCGCCCCCGCCGGTCGTGCCACCTGAATTGGTCGAGCTCGCGGTACCACAGGCGGCGAGCGATCCCGCGACGCCGACGACTCCTACCCCAGCGAGTAGGGCGCGCCGGCTGGCCGCGACCGGATCCTCGTTGGTGTCCGCCATATCCCCTCCTGTTCGTGGCTCGTCACAGTGAGCACACGCGGAGCTCCCCAGGGTGGTTCACCCGGTGTGCCAGGGGACATTGTGCACGCCTATTGTCAGTGCCGCCCCAGAGCCGCCTTTTTCGCGGCCGCCGGGCGAGCCGCAGCCTTGCGGGCGCCGCCCGATCCGCTCGTCGCCGCCGCGTTTGCCCTGCTCACAGTGGCTGCCTTGGGCTTCGGTTCGGCCTTGGCGGCGGTCTTCGCTGTGGTCTTCGCCACGCTTGCGGTACCGGTCGCCTTGGCCGCGCGGCCCCTGGATCGTGACCTCTCCGTGGCCGGGGCGGACACGCCCAGTATCGGACGAAGGTATTGACCTGTGTGACTTTCGGTAACTTCCGCCAGTTCCTCGGGCGTACCCGTCGCGATCACGGTGCCGCCCTTGTGCCCGCCCTCCGGGCCCATGTCGATCAGCCAGTCGGCCGTCTTGATCACGTCGAAGTTGTGCTCGATGACGATCACCGTGTTGCCCTTGTCGACCAGCCCCTCCAGCACCATCAGCAGCTTGCGGATGTCCTCGAAGTGCAGCCCGGTGGTGGGCTCGTCGAGCACGTACACGGTGCGCCCGGTCGACCGCTTCTGCAGCTCCGAGGCGAGCTTGACGCGCTGCGCCTCGCCACCGGAGAGGGTCGGCGCCGGCTGGCCCAGGCGCACGTACCCGAGCCCCACGTCGACCAGGGTCTTCAGGTGCCGGTGGATGGCCGGTATCGCCTCGAAGAACCCGCTCGCCTCCTCGATGGGCATGTCCAGCACCTCGGAGATGGTGCGGCCCTTGTAGTGCACCTCCAGCGTCTCCCGGTTGTACCGGGCGCCCTTGCACTCGTCGCACGGGACGTACACGTCGGGCAGGAAGTTCATCTCGATCTTCTTGGTACCGTCGCCGGCGCACTCCTCGCACCGGCCGCCCTTCACGTTGAACGAGAACCGCCCCGGCCCGTACCCGCGCACCTTGGCCTCGGTCGTCTCCGCGAACAGCTTCCGGATGTGGTCGAACACGCCCGTGTACGTGGCCGGATTGGAGCGTGGCGTACGCCCGATCGGCGACTGGTCCACGCCCACCACCTTGTCCACGTGGTGCAGCCCGGTGATCCGGGTGTGCCGGCCCGGTACCAGCTTCGCCCCGTTGACCTGGTTGGCGAGCACCGCGTACAGGATGTCGTTGACCAGGGTCGACTTGCCCGAGCCGGAGACGCCGGTGACCGCGATGAACTGGCCGAGCGGGAAGCTGACCGTGAGGTTCTTCAGGTTGTGCTCGCGCGCGCCGTGCACCACCAGCTGCCGGTCCGGGGTACGCGGGCGGCGGATCTCCGGCGTGGGGATCACCCGCCGGCGGGACAGGTACGCGCCGGTGACCGAGCGCTCGTTGGCCAGCAGCCCGTCCAGCGGTCCACTGTGGACGATGTGCCCGCCGTGCTCGCCCGCGCCCGGCCCGATGTCCACGATCCAGTCCGCGGTACGGATGGTGTCCTCGTCGTGCTCCACCACGATCAGCGTGTTACCCAGGCTCTTCAGCCGTACCAGCGTCTCGATCAGCCGGTGGTTGTCCCGCTGGTGCAGGCCGATGCTCGGCTCGTCCAGCACGTAGAGCACGCCGACCAGCCCGGAGCCGATCTGCGTGGCCAGCCGGATCCGCTGCGCCTCGCCGCCCGAGAGCGTACCCGCCGCCCGGTCCAGGGACAGGTAGTCCAGGCCCACGTCCACCATGAAGTGCAGCCGGGCGTTGATCTCCTTGAGTACCCGCTCCGCGATCATCTTCTGCCGGTCGCTCAGCTCCAGGCCGGACAGCCAGTCCGCGCACTCCCCGATGGACAGGGCGCAGACCTCGGCGATGTTGCGCCCGCTCAGCGTCACCGCCAGGATCTCCGGTTTGAGCCGGGTACCCCCGCAGGAGCCGCACGGGATGTCGCGCATGTAGCCCTCGTACTTCTCGCGCGACCAGTCGGACTCGGTGTCGGAGTGACGCCGCTCTATCCACTGCACCACTCCCTCGAACCCCGCGTAGTACGAGCGCTCGCGCCCGTACTTGTTGCGGTACCGGACGTGTACCTGGTCCTCGGCGCCGTACAGGATCGCCTTCTGCGCCCGGCCGGACAGCGCCCGCCACGGCGTGTCGAGGTTGAAGCCCTCGCCGTCGCCCAGCGCCTCCAGCAGCCGGAGGAAGTAGTCCAGGGTGTGCCCGCTGGCCCACGGCTGGATCGCGCCTTCGCGGAGCGTGCGGTCGGGGTCCGGGATGATCAGCTCCGGGTCCACCTCCTTCTTGGTGCCCAGACCCGAGCAGTCCGTGCAGGCGCCGTACGGCGCGTTGAAGGAGAACGAACGCGGCTCCAGCGCCTCGAACGACAGGTCGTCGTAGGTGCACGCCAGGTGCTCGGAGAAGGTGCGCTCCCGGTGCTCGTCGCCCTCGGGCAGGTCCACGAACTCGAGCAGCACGATGCCGTTGGCCAGCTTCAGCGCGGTCTCGATCGAGTCGGTCAGGCGCTGCTTCGCGCTCGCCTTCACGGTCAGCCGGTCGACCACCACCTCGATGGTGTGCTTCTCCTGCTTCTTCAGCTTCGGCGGCTCGGTCAGCGGGTGCACCACGCCGTCGACCCGTACCCGGGCGAAGCCCTTGGACTGCAGGTCGGCGAACAGGTCGACGTACTCGCCCTTGCGACCGCGGATGACCGGGGCCAGCACCTGGAACCGGGTGCCCTCGTCCATCGCGAGCACCCGGTCGACGATCTGCTGCGGCGTCTGCCGGCTGATCGGCCGGCCACACTTCGGGCAGTGCGGCTCGCCGACCCGGGCGAAGAACAGCCGGAGGTAGTCGTACACCTCCGTGATGGTGCCGACCGTGGAGCGCGGGTTGCGCGAGGTCGACTTCTGGTCGATGGAGACCGCGGGCGAGAGACCCTCGATGAAGTCGACGTCGGGCTTGTCCATCTGGCCCAGGAACTGGCGCGCGTAGCTGGACAGCGACTCCACGTACCGGCGCTGCCCCTCGGCGAAGATCGTGTCGAAGGCGAGACTCGACTTGCCCGAGCCGGACAACCCGGTAAAGACGATCATCGCGTCGCGCGGCAGGTCCAGGTTGACGTCGCGCAGGTTGTGCTCACGCGCACCACGAATGATCAGGTCGGCCACGCCCACTCCCCGATTACTGCCCGTCCGGTAGCTGCCCACTTGCCCGAATCGCGACTCAGACAGCCAATGCCGGCGCCACTGTAACCGGGCCCTCCGACATTTTCTTCCGGCCACCGCCCGACCCGACCGGAGCCGGCCCACCTACCGCGCCGAGCGTCCCCCACCCTACCCGCCGGTTCCGCACGCGCCCGCCGCACCAACGGGTGACCAGCGGACCGTTACCTCTACCTCGGCCGCCGCCGCACCCCGGCGCCCGCGGCCGCCTGCCGCCGCGGCGACTTCGCCTCCGCCGCCAGCCGCGCAGCCTGCCGCCGCGACCGCCAGGCCAGTTCCCGCCGCAGCTTCAGCCAGCTCTCGTACCGCCGCACCGGCAACTGCCCCGCCGCCAGCGCCGCCTGGATCGCGCACCCCGGCTCGCCGTCGTGCCCGCAGTCCGCGAACCGGCACCCCAACCCCAGCTCGTCGATGTCCGCGAAGACCAGGTCCAGGCCGGCCGCACCGTCGTACAGCCCGACCGCCCGAACCCCCGGCGTGTCCAGCACCGCCCCGCCGCCTGGCATCGGGATTAGCGCGCGGTACGTCGTCGTGTGCCGGCCCCGCCCGTCCGAGCGCCGGCTGGCCTGCGTCGCCATCACCGTCGCGCCGGCCAACGCGTTCACCAGCGTGGATTTGCCCGCGCCCGAGGGCCCCAGCAGTCCCAGCGTGCGGCCGTGGGCCACCAGCGGCGCGAGGGCGGACAATCCTTTGCGGGTACGCGCACTGACCACGATCACCTCGACACCCGGTGCCACGTCCCCGATCTGCGCCGCGACCGTACCCGGATCCGCCACCCGGTCCGCCTTCGTGAGAATCACCAATGGGCGGGCGCCCGACTCCCACGCCAGCGCGAGCAGCCGCTCCACCCGGGCCGGATCCGGCTCCGGGTCCATCGGCTCCACCACCGCCGCCACGTCCAGATTCGCCGCGAGCGCCTGCCCGAACGACTGCTCTCCCGCATCCGCCCGCACCACCCGGGTACGCCGCGGCAGCACCGCCTCGATCGTGTGCCGCTCGTCCGGCCACCCGCGTACCGCCACCCAGTCGCCGGTACAGGGCAGCTCGACCGGGTCACGTCCGGCCCGTACCAGTAGCCCACCGCCCAGGCTCGCGCGGCCCGCACCGTCCCGTCCCAGGGTCGTGCAGATGCCGCGGTCCACCCGGGCCACCCGGGCCGGACGGTGATCCGGCCGGTCGTACGGGGCGTAGGCCGAAACGAAGGCGGCGTCCCAGCCCAGGGACGCGAGGTCGAACGTCATCACTCCCCAATTCACACGTGGGCTGCCGGAATTCGACGGTAGGCGGGTACCGGCGGAAGGGAAAGGCATTAACGGGGTAGCGTCACGGTGTGACCGCTGATCCGCTCGTACTCGCCGGGGAAGTCGAACGGGCCACGGCGCGGCTGGTGACCACGGCCGCCGCGCTCGACGGCGCCGCCCTGGCCGGACCGTCGCTGCTCCCCGGCTGGACCCGGGGCCACGTGCTCAGCCATGTCGCGCGCAACGCCGATGCCATGCGCAACCTGCTCATCTGGGCCGGGACCGGCGAGGTCACCCCCGCCTACCCGAGCCCGGAGGCGCGCGCCGCCGGCATCGAGGCCGGCGCCGCCCGGCCTCTCGACGAACAACTGGCCGACGTACGCGAGAGTGCCGCACGGTTCGCGCAGGCGGCTGCCGACATGCCCGCCGAGGCATGGCTGGTGCAGCTCCCCCTGGAGAACGGGCCGCAGCGCGCCGCGCTGGTGACGTGGCGGCGGCTGCGCGAGGTCGAGGTGCACCACGTGGACCTCGCCGCCGGGTACGAGCCCGCCGACTGGCCGGACGCGTTCGCCCACCGCCTGCTGCACGAGCTGACCGCCCAACTGACCGCGCTCGACCTGACCGTCCACTCCACCGACCTCGGCCACCCGCTGGTCCTCGGCGCGGGCGGCCCGCCGACCGTGACCGGCTCGACCGCGGTACTCGCCGGCTGGCTGGCCGGCCGCATCAACAAGCCGGAGCTCACCGTCGAGCCCGCCGGTCCCCTGCCCGCACTCCCTGATTGGCTCTGACATGACATCGAAGCCCTACACCGGCGAGGTCTCCCCCGGCGGCGCACCGGCGGTACGGGAGCTGCCCGGGCTGACCATCACCAAGGTCTCCGTCGGACCCATGGACAACAACGCGTACCTGCTGCGCGCGACCGGTACCGGCGAGCAGCTGCTGATCGACGCGGCGAACGAGGCGGACCGGCTGATCCCGCTGATCGGCCCGGCCGGACTGTCCACTGTGGTCACCACGCACCGGCACGCGGACCACTGGCAGGCACTGGCCGAGGTGGTCAAGGCGACCGGGGCGCGGGCACTGGCGCACGCCGAGGACGCGGGTGAGCTGCCGGTCGCGGCGGACACGGTGGCCGAGGGCGACGAGATCCGGGTGGGCGACTGCGTACTCGAAGTGATCCACCTGGTGGGGCACACGCCCGGCTCGATCGCGCTGCTGTACCGCGACCCGTCCGGTACACCCCACCTGTTCACGGGTGATTCGCTCTTCCCTGGCGGGGTGGGGAACACCCAAGGTGATTCGGCGCGGTTCGCCTCCCTCATCGACGACGTGGCGAGCAAGATCTTCGATCGGCTGCCGGACGAGACCTGGTTCTACCCCGGGCACGGCAAGGATTCGACGATCGGCGCGGAGCGCGCGTCGCTGCCCGAATGGCGAGCCCGGGGCTGGTGAGGCGGTTCGCCGCCCGGCTCCGGTACGGCTCTACGCCGCGTTAGCGTGGACGCATGCGCTTGCACGTCGGCTGCGCCATGTGGACGCACAAGGCGTGGCACGGGCTCTTCCAGGCCGATCCGCCTGCACCGCACCAGCGGCTGCGTGCCTATGCGAGTTGGTGCACCGCGGTCGAGGGCAACACCACGTTCTACGCGACGCCGGCCCGGGAGACGGTGGCGTCGTGGGCGGGGCAGACCGAACCGGACTTCCGCTTCGTGATCAAGTTGCCGAGGCTCATCACGCACGAACGCCGTCTGGCCGGCGTCGACGAGGAACTCCGGGGGTTCTTCGACGCGATCGAGCCGCTCGGCCCGCGCGCCCACGCACTCTGGATCCAGCTTCCCCCGTCGTTCACGCCCGCGGGCGTACCCGCGCTCGCCCGTTTCCTGCGCGGGCTACCCGGGTCCCACCGGTACGCCGTGGAGGTGCGCCACCCAGCCTTCTTCGAGGAGCCACGCGCGACGCGGGTACTCGAGGAGCTTCTCGCTGCGGCGCACGCCGAATGGATCCCGTTCGACACCACCGCTTTCTTTCGCAGCCCGCCCACGAGCGCGGCCGAGCGGGACGCCTGGCACAAGAAGCCCCGCACGGCGGCGCGGCGGCGGGCGCTGACCGACCAGCCGATCGTCCGGTACCTCGGCCGCGACGCGGTCGCCCGCACGGTCGAGGGCTGGCAGCCCTGGATCGACGTCGCTGTCGAGTGGCTACGCGAGGGCCGCTCGCCGACCGTCTTCATCCACACCCCGGACAACGCCGACGCGCCCGTACTCGCGCGCCGCTTCCACGCCGAGGTACGCGCGCGCCTGCCCGAACTCGACGGTCTGCCCGAGCCGGTACCGGTCGAGCGCCCGACCCTCTTCTGACCTTCGTACCAGCAGGATCACCCCTATCGGGTGGCCCGCCTTCGGCTCGCCGCGCCACCGTGAGCCGATAGGCTGGCAATATCATCTGGCCGTCATCAAGGAGGATGCCGTGACCTCTCGTCTGAACCCGTACCTCAACTTCCCCGGCACCGCCCGGGACGCGATGGAGTACTACCAGGCCGTGTTCGGCGGCGACCTGCGGGTGACCACGTTCGGCGAGTTCGGTAACCAGGAGCCCGGCGTGGCCGACAAGGTGATGCACGCGATGCTGGAGACCGACCGCGGCTTCACGCTGATGGCCTCGGACCTGGCGCCGGGGATGCCGCACGCGCCGGGCAACAACATCACGATCAGCATCAGCGGCGAGGACGGCGACGACCTCCACGGGTACTGGGACAAGCTCACCGACGGTGGCCAGGTGGTCATGCCGCTGGACAAGCAGGCGTGGGGTGACGAGTTCGGCATGTGTGCCGACAAGTTCGGCATCCCGTGGATGGTCAACATCACCCAGCCCCAGCCGTAGCGCGCCCGGGGGCGTCCGACCCGGGCGCCCCTCCGCGCCGGTCAGCTCAGGTGGTCGGCGGGCGCCGTGTTCAGCAACCAGGACAACGGCACCTTCGTGGCCACCGTGTAGTCGCCGCCCTGGTCGAGGCGGTAGAGCGTCACAGTCTGCGCGGTGTCGCGGTCGACGACCCAGTACCGGGGTATCCCGGCTCTCGCGTACTCCCGACGTTTGATCATCTCGTCCGTCGCCTCCGAGCCCGGCGAGACGATCTCGATCACCAGCAGGATGTCGGCGACAGGGAGCCAGACGCTGCGCGGCTGCGGCTTGTCCCACAGCGTCAGGTCAGGAATCCGGCCACCGTCGCCGGCCGGTCCCTGGATGCGAACGCCGGCTGCCTGCAACACCTGCTCTGCCGGCCAGCCAGCCATGACCAACCAGACCAGCAGGCGGCTCGCGATCGCGGCATGCTCCGAGTCGGGTGGCGGCATAACAGAGAGCGCTCCCTCGGGACTGACCTCGTAACGGTGCCCGTACCCATCCGCGGCGATCATGGCAGCGAGATCGTCGAGCGTCACGACGGAAGGCATGTGCCTTCCCACGCTCTCAGCACTCATACCGCCATCCTAGGTGTCCGCTGTACCGGCCGAGGTGGCGAGGACGTCGAGGATCTGCTGGCCGTACTTGGCGAGCTTGTTCTCGCCGACACCGCTGACCGTACCGAGGGCGGACAGCGTCGCGGGCTGCTCGGACGCGATCTGGCGCAGCGTGGAGTCATGGAAGATGACGTACGCGGGTACACCCTGCTCCTTGGCGGTCGCGGCGCGCCAGGCCCGGAGCCGGTCGAACAGCGGCGCGGCGTCCCCGGACAGCTCGGGCGCGGCGGCCCGCTGCTTCGCCACCCGGGCCCCCGGCGCCGGGCGCTCCGGCTCGCGGCGCAGCATAACGGTGCGTTCCCGGCTCAGCACCGACGCACTCTTGTCGCTGAGTACGAGGGTGCCGTACTCGCCCTCGACCGTGAGCAGTCCCTGGGCGAGGAGCTGGCGTACCACCGCCCGCCACTCCGCCTCCCGCAGTTCGGTACCGATGCCGAAGACGCTCAGCGAGTCGTGCCGGAACTGCTGCACCTTGTCGGTACGCCGGCCGAGCAGGATGTCGATGGACTGGCCGGCGCCGAACTTCTGGTTCCGCTCCCGCTGCAGCCGCAGCACGGTGGACAGCAGTTTCTGCGCGGGGATGGTCCCGTCCCACGACTCCGGCGGGGACAGGCAGGTGTCGCAGTTTCCGCACGGGCCGGTGTCCTCGCCGAAGTAGTTGAGCAGCCCGACCCGGCGGCACTCCACGGTCTCGCAGAGGGCGAGCATGGCGTCGAGGTGGTTGGCGAGCGAGCGGCGGTGCGCGAGGTCACCCTCGGACGTGTCGATCATCTTGCGCAGCTGCACCACGTCCTGCAGCCCGTACGCCAGCCAGGCGGTGGACGGGAGGCCGTCGCGCCCGGCCCGGCCGGTCTCCTGGTAGTAGCCCTCGATCGACTTGGGCAGGTCGAGGTGGACCACAAAGCGCACGTCGGGCTTGTCGATCCCCATGCCGAACGCGATGGTGGCGACCATGATGACGCCGTCCTCGCGGAGGAACCGGCGCTGGTTGGCGGCGCGGGTATGCGCGTCCAGCCCGGCGTGGTACGGCAGCGCGGGGTACCCCTGCTGGGCCAGCATCTCGGCGGTCTTCTCGACCGACGCGCGGGACAGGCAGTACACGATGCCGGCGTCGCCGGGGTGTTCGGTGCGCAGCAGGTCCAGCAGCTGCCGCCGGGGTTCGTTCTTGGCCACGATCCGGTACTGGATGTTGGGCCGGTCGAAGCTGGACACGAAGTGCCGGGCGTCGCGCAGATTGAGCCGGGTGGCGATCTCGGCGCGGGTGGCACTGGTCGCGGTCGCGGTCAGCGCGATGCGGGGGATGTCGGGCCACCGCTCGTGCAGCATGCTCAGCGCGAGGTAGTCGGGCCGGAAGTCGTGGCCCCACTGCGCAACGCAGTGAGCTTCGTCGATAGCGAACAGGGAGATCTTGCCGCGCTCCAGCAGCCGCAGGGTGCCGGGCGCGGCCAGCGCCTCGGGGGCCAGGTAGAGCAGGTCCAGCTCACCGCCGGCGAACTCGGCCTCGACGGTGCGGCGGGAGTCGAAGTCCTGGGTGGAGTTGACGAACCCGGCGCGCACGCCGAGCGCGCGCAGCGCGTCGACCTGGTCCTGCATGAGCGCGATGAGCGGCGAGATGACCACGCCGACACCGCTGCGCACCAGCGCGGGTACCTGGTAGCACAGCGATTTGCCGCCGCCGGTCGGCATCAGCACCAGGGCGTCGCCGCCGCCGATGACGTGGTCGATGATCTCCTGCTGCCGGCCCCGGAAGGCGCGGTAGCCGAACACGCGCCGCATGACCCGCAGCGCGTCGCTCTCCTCGGACTCGGTCACGCTCGCGGTGTCGGGCTCGGCCACCCGGCGATTCTACGGTCCCGGCCACCCCGCGCCCGGCCCGTCGTCGCGCCTATTTTGCGGTACCTTACCGTGATCTTCAAAGGCCGAGGGGGTCGGATGCGCGAGCCGCTGGCGGTCGCGGTGGCCCAGCCGCCGTGCGTGCCGCACGGCGTCGCGACCAATGCCGAGACCCATGCCGCCGTGGTCCGGGCCGCGGGCGCCCGGCTGGTCGCCTTCCCGGAGCTTTCCTTGACGGGGTACGAGCTGGACGCGGCGCCCCTGGCACCGGCCGATCCGCGGCTGGCCCCGCTGGTCGAGGCGTGTGCGGAGGCGGGCGCGGTGGCGCTGGCCGGGGCACCGGTGGCCGATCCGGCCGGTCGGGTGTACATCGCGGTGCTGGCGGTGGACGGCGGTGGCGCGCGGGTGGCGTACCGGAAGAACTGGCTGGGCGGGGCGGAGCCGGCGCGATTCACGCCCGGCGGCGAACCGGCGGTGCTGGTCGTGGACGGCTGGCGGCTGGGGCTGGCGGTGTGCAAGGACACCGGCGTACCGCGGCACGCGGCGGACACGGCGGCGCTGGGCATGGACGCGTACGTGGCCGGGCTGGCCGAGGATGACGCTGGGACCGTGGCGGAGCGGGCCCGGCGGGTGGCGGTCGAGCACCGGGTGTGGGTGGCGTTCGCCAGTTTCGCCGGCCCGACCGGCGGCGGCTACGACCGGACCGCCGGCTGCTCCGGCATCTGGACGCCGGCCGGGGAGGTCTGCGCGCGGGCCGGGCCGGAGGTGGGCGCGGTGGCCCGGACCCTGATCACCCAATCAGCATGAGATAGTGTTTCATCGGCACATTAGTTGCACATATGTAACCGTTGTTAACCTTTCCGTTACCGTGGCGTCTGCATTATGTCGCCTGTCGCGATCAGGGTGTGGCCCGTGTCTGCAACTCCCTCCGGTTCGGCGCCCGAGGTCAGCGTCGTCGTCCCCACCCGCGCCCGGCCGGAGCTGGTGCTGCGTGCGGTGGGTAGCGCGCTGGCACAGACACTGCGCGACATCGAGGTGATCGTGGTGATCGACGGGCCGGACCCGGCGACCCGCGAGGCCCTGGCCACCTGCGCCGACACCCGGCTGCGGGTGGTGGAGCTGGAGGCGTCCGGGGGCGCGCCGGCCGCGCGCAACGTGGGGGTAGGGCACGCGCTCGGGGAGTGGACGGCGCTGCTGGACGACGATGACGAGTGGCTGCCGGAGAAGCTGGCCACCCAGCTCGCGCTCGGCCGCTCGTCCCCGCTGCCGCTGCCCCTGCTGGCGTGCCGGCTCGTGGTGCGTACCCCGCGGGCCGCGTTCGAACTGCCGCGCCGGCTCCCCGAGCCGGACGAGCCTCCGAGCGAGTACCTCGCGGTGCGCCGGGGACTGTTCCACGGGGAGGGCTTCCTGCAGACCTCGACCATCATGGCCCGGACCGAGCTGTTCCGGCGGGTACCGTTCACGGCCGGGCTGCGCCGGCTGCAGGAGCTGGACTGGGGCCTGCGCTGCCTGCAACTGGACGGTGTCGGCCTGGTCTACGCGCCCGAGGCACTGGTCATCTGGTACGCCGACGAGAACCGGTCCCGGGTCAGCTTCGACGCGCCGTGGCGCCAGTCCATCGACTGGCTGCGGGACACCCGTTCCCGGGTCACCCCTCGGGCGTACGCGGCGCTGGCCATGAGTGTGGTCAGCTCGATGGCGGCCACCAGCAACAGCCCGCGGGTGTTCTTCGACCTGCTCCGCGAGGCGCGCCGGTACGGTCGCCCGGGCATGCTGGACTACGTGACCTTCCTCCAGGTCTGGCTGGTACCACCGCGCCTGCGCCGCCGCGTACGCGACCTGGTGCTGGGCCGGCGCCAGGCCAGACAGGCGCGCGTCGATCGGGTGGGCGCGGTCGCCTCATGATCAACCTGACACGGTTGCCACATCCGCGCAGGTGGGCGGTTGGCATCGGTGCCGCCGTCGCGGTTCTGGCGGGCGTACTCGACCTGGTGAGCACGGGCAACGCCGGCGAGGCGGTCAAGGCGCTGGTGGCCGGGGCCATCGCGGTGAGCGTGCTCGGGCTGGCGGTGTCGCTGCCCGGTGTCACCCCGCGCGGCGCGGTCATCGGCGGGCTGTTCGTCGCGGCCGGCATCTTCACCTGGACGTTCACCGACCGGCCGGCGGTGATCTGGGCGGTCCTCGGCGTGCAGGGCGTGCTCTTCGCGATCTGGGGCCGGCCCTGGCTGGCCCGGCTGCGCGACCTGCCCCGGCTGGGCGGCGCCTGGCTCGGCCTGGCGTACTGGCTGCTGGGCATCATCGGCGCGGTACTCGTCGGGCACGCGGGCGTGGCGGTACAGCGGGTCGCGTACGCGGGCGTGTTCACGCTGGCCGTGATGGCGGTGGTGACCGTCGCGCGCGGCCCGGCCGGCCGGCGGGACATCACCGTCAGCATCGCCGCCGCCATGCTGGTCGGGGTCGCGGTGCTGCTGCTGCTCGGCGCCGGCAACGTCTTCGACGCGGTACACGCGGCACCGGCGGGCGCGTCGGCGCAGGCGATGCGCAACCGGTTCTGGGGCGGGCTGGACCTGTTCTACCACCCGAACTCGATGGCCGGGCTGGCCGTCGGGGCCGCCATCCGGATCGGGCCGGACCGGGCGTTCGCCGCCTGGCAGCGGCTGGCCGCCACGCTGGTCGCCGGCTTCCTGCTGTTCCTCTCCGACTCGCGCATCGGGCTGGTCTTCGCCGCCGCGGCCGCGCTGCTGCACGGTGTACTGTTGCTGCGCCGCCGGTACGAGGACCTGCCCCGGTACCGGCGGCCGGTGCTCGCCGCGGCGGTACCGTTCGTGGTGCTGGGGCTGGTACTCGCGCTGTCGGGTACCGAGAGCTTCTTCTTCGCCAGCCGGTTCACCACGCCGGCAGGCTCCTCGCCCGACGTGACCAGCGGGCGGATCGACACCTGGCGGCAGGTGGCGCAGGACTGGAAGCACGCGGGCTGGGCGGAGAAGCTGTTCGGCGACGCGCGTACCTCCCGTGCGGTGGTGGTACGCACGAACGACGGCGCCCCGCCGGGTACCCCCCATGCCAAGCTGAACACCGACAACGCCGCGGTGGGCGCGCTGCGCCGGGGTGGCGTCTTCGGGGTGGTGGCCTTCCTGATCGGCCTGGTGCTGCTGCTGCGGCACGCGCTGCGGCGCCGGGCCGGGCCTGGCGCGGTGCCGGCCTGGTTCGTGGTCGCGGCGCTGGCAATGGTGCCGACCATCGCGACCGAGGACTGGATGCTCGGGGGCACCAACGGCGCCCTGTGGCTGCTGCTGCTGGCCGGGGAGGCGGGCGTGGCCTGGGCCGCCGACCGGCGGGACGAACCCGTGGCGACCGACACTCCCGCGCTGGCGCGTAGCCGGCCGTGACCGCGGTACCCCTCGGAGCGCTGCCAGCCATCACCTATCTGCTGCTGGCGTACGTGGTGCGGCCGGCGGGGGGCGCGATCGCCCCGGTCCGGCTGGCCCTGACCCGGGCTGCCGTGCTGGTCGGCGCGGCCGTGGCGGTGCTGGTGGAGGTGCTGTCGGCGGTACACGCGCTGACCGTCGCGGCCGCGGTGATCGCCTGGTCGGTCGGGCTGGTCGCGGCCGGGGTGGGTGTGGTCCTGCGCTACCGGCGCGACCGCCGGGCCGGCAGCGCCGTCGGGATCGGCGCGCTGGTGGCCAGGGCGCGGTGCGCGTGGGCCGCGACCGGGCGGGTGGAGCGGATCCTGCTGATCGTGCTCGCCGTGCAGATCGCCGCGGAGCTGGTCATCGCGGTCGTCTCGCCGCCCAACAACTACGACTCGCAGACGTACCACCTGCCGAAGATCGAGCACTGGGTGGTGCAGCGGGATGTCTCGTTCTACCCGACCTCCATCGACCGGCAGCTGTCCATGGCACCGGGAGCCGAGTACCTGCTGCTCCAGCTGCGGCTGCTCACCGGCGGGGACGCGCTGTACAACCTGCTGCAGCTGGCCGCCGGGCTGGGCTGCGCCCTGCTCGCCGCGCGGATCGCCGGCCAGCTCGGCGGGTCGGTACGCGCCCAGCTGCTGACCGCGTTCGTGGTGGGTACCACCCCGATGGTGGCGCTGGAGTCGACCAGTACCCAGACCGACCTGGTGGTGGCCGCCTGGGTCGCCGCGCTCGCCACGCTCGTGCTGGACGAGCTGGACCGGCGTACCCCGCTGGGCAGCCTGGCCCTGCTCGGTACCGGCACCGGCCTGGTCGTGCTGACCAAGGCCACCGGCGCGGTCGCGGCCGGTCCGCTGCTGCTGTACTGGCTGGTGGTCCAGGCCCGCCGCGGGGTACCGCGCGCGCTGGCCGCCGGAGCGCTCACCGTGGCTCTGGCACTGGTGGTGGCCGGGCCGTTCCTGCAGCGCAGCTACGCCGAGTACGGCAACCCGCTGGGACCGCCGATCCAGCGCGACGCCATCTCGATGCAGCGCCACGACCCGCCCGCGATCCTGGTGAACACGCTACGGATCGCGCAGAACGTGCTGCAGACGCCGAGCACCCGCCTGAACAACGGAGCCGCCCGGGAGATCGAGCGGCTGTCCCGGGCCATGGGCGTGAACCCGGACGACCGGAGCATCACCTTCTGGGGCTCCACCTTCCCCGCGGCCACCTGGCTGCCGGACGAGGACAAGGCGGCGTTCCCGGTGGAGGCGTTGCTGGTACTCGGTGGCGCGGTCGTGCTGCTGACCACCCGGCGCCCGGCCACGGTCCGCTGGTACGCGGCGTTGTTCTGGGTCTCGCTGCTGGGGTACGTGGCGACCGTGAAGTGGCAGCCGTGGGGCAACCGGTTGATCCTGTTCCTGCTGGTGCTCGGCGCGCCGCTGGCCGGCCTCTGGCTGGACGCGCTGGCCCGGGCGCGCTGGCGCGGCCGGCGGGTACCGGCGGTGGCGGTCACGGTGGCGCTGGTGCTCAGCG
>DATEJJ010000028.1:0-8242 GCA_035278125.1 Rugosimonospora sp. | reverse complement strand
AGCCGCTGGGGTTTCGCGATCTACCTGGCCAGCAAAGACGGGTACCAGGACTCCGCGCTACCGACCGGATACACCGCCGGCAGCCCAGAAGACGCCCTCGACTGCGCCTGCGGCCTCTACCTCAACGACCCCACCGCCTGGCTACCAGATACATCACCGACGAATTACCGAGCGGGACCACTAGCATGCGGGGGGTGAAGGGTCTGTTGCTGCGCCTGTCGACACTGGATGCCGATGCGGAGAGCGCGGTACGGGTGATCGCTTTCTTCGACGCCCTGGTCACCGAGCGGGCGAGCCTGGACGCTCTGCTACGGGCCACGGCCGCGCTCGCCGAATGCCCGGTCGGGGTCGAGGACCCGCGGCGCGGCATCAGCGCCCAGGCACAGCCGGATACCTGGGCGGTAGCCGGTCCGGCCACCCGCTACCGGCGCCCGCTGTCCGGTGCGTCCCCGCGGCCCACCGACGGCTCAGCCAGCCGCGACGACAATCCAGCGACCGTGTGGCTGGAGCGGGCCGGCTCCCCGCTGCCCCTCGACGAGATCGTGCTGGAGCGCTTCGCGATCGCGTCGACACTCGTGCTGCATCCGGTTCACGCCGCGCTGCCGGAGATGGGCGATCCCGCCCTGGTCGAGCTGGTGCTCGGCGAGCGTACCGGTGACGTCGAGCGAGCCCGGGCGCTGCACCTCCTCGGGGTGCCGGCGGGGTCAGCGGTGCAGGCGGTCGCGGTGGCCGCAGGCCCGGCCGACCCGGCCGCGGGTACCCGGGTAGCCGCAGCTGCCGCGGGTGGGCGGCGCGCCCTCGGCGCACACGTCGGCGACCAGTGGGCGGCGGTACTCGTGGACACCACGGTACCCACCGACTTCGTGCCCCCGGCCGGGGTCCGGGTAGGCGTGGGAGAGGTGGTCCCGGCCACGTACGCGCCCCGCTCCTGGCATACTGCCCGGATCGCGCTGCGGTTCACCTCGACCGAGCAGCACGGCGCGGCACCGCCACCCACCGACCTGCTCGCCGCGCCTGCCCTGGTCCGCTGGCCCCAACTCGGCGCCTTGGCGCTGCTCGCCGAACACATCCCGTCCGAGGCCGCAGGTCACAACCCGGACGTGGCGGTCATCGACGCGCTGACCCGGGAGCGCGGCGGCCCGGTCACGTTGGCCACCCTGCAGGTCCTGGTCGCGACCGGATCGATCCGGCAAGCCGCGACCCGGCTACACATGCACCACAGCTCGGTGGCGGCCCGGCTGGCCCGGGCGCAGGCCGCGTTCGGCTTCCCGCTGGACACCCCGACCGGCCGGCTGCGGCTGGCGACCGCGCTGATCCTAGGCCAGCTACGCGACACCGCCCGGTAGCGCACCGCCTCACCGCCGATGGAACCAGATCCGCCCGTATTCCGGCGTGCCATCCACCGTGACCTTCACTATGCTCACCGCGACCAGTTCGGCGGCCAGGTCACCAACCGCGGTCCTTTGTGGACGCGCGGGTGCAGACCATCTACGGCGGCGCCATCGAAATCATGAAGGATATCAGCGGCCGGGACCTCGGTCTGTGATCTCGTCCGGGCCGGGCCGGATGTTGTCGGGCCTGCTCGTCACGGATACCGCAGGACCCGCCGATGCCGGTGATGCCGGCCGGGTCGCTGTGGTGAGCCGCCGAGGCCGGGTATTCGCATCGCGCTGCCAGCGGTCACTGGGATCCGCGGCATCATCAACCGTGGTCGCGTGGTGGTTACGCGCCCGACATGACGGCCGAACCGGTGGCCTTGAGCGTTCTCGACCCGCAGGTCTGCCGCTCCGGCACGCGGCTGCCCGTCTTGCCGCCAGAAGTTTGGGCGCGCCAGCGGACGAGTGGTCCGAAGGCGGCCGCCGCGTGCCGCCCGACGATGCCGCCCGGGCGGATTGGACTGGGTGGACACATTCACGGTGCTTTCCCGCCACCTGATCCATCGATCTGCCATCAGAGCGGGGTATCGGTCACGGCCCGGGGTGGCGGGTTGGTGGTGGTTCATGTGATCGGCATCGCGCGTCAATCATGTCGGTAGCTGTCATGTATCGGTGGCAACCTACTGGTGTCACCGGGGGAAAACCCGTGCGAAGGGGATGAAACTGCCATGCTTTGTGGTGTGGCGGGGGTGTCGGCCGGACCCGGGGTTGCCGCGGATCAGCCGGGTCCGTTGTTCGTTGGTAAGGGAGTTGTCATTGATGATCACTGTGACTGGAGCGAGCGGACAGTACGGTGGGTTCGTTATCGAGGCACTGCTCAAGCGGGGGGTGCCCGCCGACGGGATCGTCGCCGCGGCGCGGGACCCGCGGGAGGTCGCGGATCTGGCCGAGCGCGGCATCCAGGTGCGTGAGGCGGACTACGACCGGCCGGAGACGTTGGTGCCGGCGTTCACGGGCAGCGACAGGCTGTTGTTGGTGCCGTCGCCCGTGTTCGGGCAGCGGTTTCCGCAGATGCGCAACGCGGTGGCGGCGGCGGTCGCGGCGCGAGTGGGTCTGGTCCTGTACGCGGGTTTCGTCAACGGGGACACCAGCACGCTGCTGCTGGGCGAAGAACACAAGCAGACCGAGACGTTGATCCGCGCATCGGGTCTGCCGTTCGTGTTGCTGCACAACGGCCCGTACATCGAGATGTACACCGACACGCTGGGCACGGCGTTGCAGTACGGCGCGATACTCGGCTCGGCGGG
Organism: Rugosimonospora sp.; assembly: GCA_035278125.1. Taxonomy (GTDB): domain Bacteria; phylum Actinomycetota; class Actinomycetes; order Mycobacteriales; family Micromonosporaceae; genus DATEJJ01. The sequence continues at coordinate 5,559 of DATEJJ010000028.1, read as the reverse complement.
CGCCGGGAAGTTGTCGGGTGCGACCCGCGCGGATCTGGCCGAAGCGGCCGCCGTGGTGCTGACCAGCGCCGACCAGGCGGGCAAGGTGTACGAATTGGGTGGCGCCCCGTTCACCATGGCCGATCTGGCTGCGGAGGTGTCCCGGCAGACCGGCACGACGATCACGTACCAGGACATGCCGATGCCCGATTACGCCAAGGCTTTGGTCGGCGCGGGTCTGCCCGAGTCGTTCGCGGGCCTGCTCGCCGACACCAGCCTCGCGACCGCGCGCGGCGACTGGTACACCACCAGCACCGACCTGACCCGGTTGATCGGCCGGCCGTCGACGCCGCTGGCCGACGTGGTGACCGCCGCCCTCGCCGGGGGGCTGCGCGCAGGGCTCGACCCACGCGGCTGACCGCCCGCCTCTCCCCGTTCACCCACCTCCGTACATCCCGGATTCGCCCATCAACCATGGAAAGGAACACACAATGGCAGGCAGCAAGGCGGCCGAGGTGGCCACCGAGTACTTCACGGCCTGGTCGACCAAAGACACCAACAAGGCCGCCGAGTATCTCACCGACGATGTCCAGATCGTCGCACCCAACGGCACGTTCACCGGACACGCGGGCTTCCACGACTTCATGGACGGCTTCGCCCAGATGCTTACCGGGGTCGACGAGTTCACCGTCTTCGGCAACGACGGCACCGCGTTGGTCTGGTACGCGACCCACCTCCAGCCGGTCCCGACTCTGGTCGCCGGTGAGCGGATCACCCTGCGGGGTGGGAAGATCAGCCGGATCGACGTCGCGTTCGACCAGATGCCGCTCGCCGCGGCGTTCGGCGGCCAGGCCCCCGCACACGACAACGCCGGATAGGCACGCGGAACCCCTCGGGCGTTGTCTTGGCCGGGTCGGCTCACCTGCCACCCGGCCAGGCGGCTCCATCGACGTCCGCAATGCCCGCGTGTGTCGGGCCCGACGACCCGTCGGCGGGCACCGGAACTCTGGTTGGGAGGTCCTCGACATGACCGGCAACGCGCTCCAGGTGCGGCGGGGACGGATCCAGTTTCCGCAGCGGCTGACGCGCGCGACCGTGGTCCGACGACGCAACCGGTTCGTCATCGACGTGGACCTCGACGGTGTGGTCGTCGGCTGCCACTGCCCGACCACCGGCCGGATCGGCACACTGATCCTGGACGGACTGCCCTGTCTGGTGTCCGCCAGTCACAACAGCGCCCGCATCACGCCCTACACCGTGGAAGCCATCAGCGTCGACACTGCCGGGGCCCGGACGCGGCGGTGGATCGGGATCAACCAGAACGCCGCGAACCGGTTTGTCGAGGCCGCCCTGACCCATCAGATGCTGGTGGACATGGTGTCCGTGGACACCCTGCAACGGGAGAAGGTTCTCGGCGCCTCACGGTTGGACTTCCTGGTCAACAGCCACATCTACATCGAGGTGAAGACCCCACTGGACAACCTGCAGGTGCCCCTGGGCGCACATGTCCAGACCCGGCCGTATCCGCCGCTGGCCGCCACCGACCGGCTGGTGCGCCACATCGGGGAACTGGGTGACAGCCTTGCCGCGCAGCAACGCGCGATTCTGCTGCTGTGCTTCCTGTACGACAATCCCGGGTTTGTGGTGCAAGCGAGCCGACATGCCGACGCGGTCAAGGCCAGCGTTGACAAGGCCATCGGTCAGGGCGTGGAACTGTGGCAGGTCAACTTCACGCTCAATCCGATCGGAGCGCAGTTGGCCAGCTATCACGAGTTGACCCCCCAGTTCGCCGTCCAACCGCCCGACCCCAGGTGAAAGCGGTGGACACCCCAGGCGAGCCACAGCGATCACGGCACGTGCGGTCACACAGTTGCGCGCCGTGGTGGACCCGGGTGCGGCTCACCGTACGGTCGGCTCGTGGAAGTCGGGTTGCCCCGGGCCGGGTGGGACGTCGATGCGCGCCGCACCGGTGTCCAGCGCGCGCAGGGTGACCCGGCCGACGTATTGAGGGCTGTGGACGGTCAGGCCGGATGGCAGGTGCGCGGTGTCGCGGAACCTCCCACCAACGAATTCGGTCGCGGTGATGGAGGGGACCACGAGCGAAACGGTGATGCCGGCGTCGGCGATTTCCTGGCGAGCCACGGTGGTGATGATGTTGACCGCTGCCTTCGACGCGGCGCACGCCCGACGCCGGGTGGAGCGGCGACGGTGGGTGCCGGAACTGATGTTGACGATCCGCCCCCGGTGTTGGTGACGCGGTCCGGGCGTGGTACCAGACGAGTGCCACCTCCCACGCGGCGCCCCTGCTGGTCGTGTCCACAGGAATCCCTCCGTCGAACCCCGGGTTTCCCGTGCGGGTGTGGAGAGTCATTGTGCCGGAGCTTATATGACAACTGCGGTCATGTTTTGCTGGGATGGTGGCTGAGTGAAGTCGGAACGGCTGCTGTCGATCATGTTGCTGTTGCAGACCTACGGGCAGCTGTCGGCCAGCGAGTTGGCCGCGCGGCTGGAGGTGTCGGTGCGCACCATCTTCCGCGACGTCGAGGCCCTGTCCGGGGCGGGTGTCCCGGTCTACGCCGAACGCGGCAGGACCGGCGGGATCGCCCTGCTGCCCGGTTACCGCACCGACGTGACCGGGCTGACCGCCGACGAGTCACGGGCGTTGTTCGTCTTGTTGTCCGGCCCCGCGCACGAAGATCTCGGGTTGAGCGACGCGATCGGATCGGCGCTGCGCAAGGTGATGGCGGCGCTGCCAGCGGCGCACCGGGGCGACGCCGAACTGGCCAGCCGGCGCATCCTCATCGACCCGGCCCGGTGGCGTAGCGGCCCGAAGACGGCGACGGCGGACTTGGCGGTGCTGCAACGGGCGGTGTTCACCGACCGCCGGCTGCGACTGCGCTACCGGCACAGCGAAGACGGGCGGGTCCGGTCCTACACGCTGGATCCCTATGGCTTGGTCAACAAGGCCGGGGTGTGGTACTTGGTCGCCGACCATCAGGGGCAGCCGAAGCTGTTTCGGGCCGACCGGACCCTCTCGGCGACGGTGATCGACGAACCGGTGCGGCGCCAGGTCGGGCTGGAACTGGCGCAGGTGTGGGACGGTCTGCGCCGCCGAATCGACGACATTCCCGCGCCGGTGGCGGTGGTGGTCCGGGTGCGGCGGGAGATCCTGGGGAGGTTTCTGCGCGTACACGCCGCAGACCTTGCCGACCCGCCACCCGCCGACCTGCCCGACGAGGCGGACAGGCAGACGCGGGTGGAGGTGCAGATGCGGTTCCGGTCGTTGGGAGCGGCGGAAACACTGCTGGCGTTCGGCACCGACGCGGAAGTGGTCGCGCCCGACGACCTCCGGCAAGCCCTCGCCCGAATCGCCCGGGCGGCCACCGCGTTGTATGCCACAGACTGAGGGCGAACCATCCGCGACCTCCGCGGGCATGGTTGCTCCATCAGGCCGATGGCTCCCGTCAGTGGCCTGGTGTGAGCCACAAAACATGACGCAGGATGTCACCCATTCACTCGTACGCTGACCGGGCAAAGCAGCAGCACCCTGGGTGGACGGCCTGCGCGGGGCGATCACGCGGGCCGGCTACCCGCCCGCCGGGCGGGATCCCGAGGTCGCGGGTGGACTGTGTATCTCGGCAGTGTCGTGGCTGAGCTTCGGTTGGCTGGCTCATTGACGTCGGGTGTCCGGCCTCGGCGTACCTGGCTGGTTCTCCGCGTTGGACATGTCAGCGGGGTCAGGGACTCAGGCGTACGCCGGCGGCCACCAGTTCCGCGCGGACCCGTCCGGCCAGCAGCCGGGAGCCGCTGAGTTCGGCCAGTTTGAGGGCGTCGCCGAGGAGGCTCAGTCCGGTGTGGAGGTCACCGGTCTGCCGTTCGGCGAGTCCCCACTCGTACGGCGGGTCGGCCCAGTGCGCGTCGTCAACGACCAACGCCAGCGGCGCGTCCTGGCACGCCTGCACCACGAGCCGGTACAGGCGGTGCATCACCTCGTGCGGCGACGCTGTATCCACCGCCGGCGCAGGCATTGTTTGCGCCGCCCCCACCAGGGGTTCCAGCAGTTGCCGGACGACGGCGAAGGCAACGCCCTGTTCCGGTTGCCCGCAGGTTGCCCGCCTGACCCGCATCTGCCCGGCCGGCTCCCGATCGGCCCACGCGTCGAGCAGCGCCGTCTTGCCCATCCCGGCCGCCCCACGGACCAGCACCACCGAGCCGCGGCCGGCCCGGGCCGCCCCGGCCAGCCGGCGCAACGTCGCCAACTGCCCGTCCCGTTCGTACAGCGGCGGGCGACCCGCGACTGCCGACACCTGGGCGGGCCCAGCCCTGGTGACCGGTGGCAGGTCGGCGTCTGGGCGCAGCACCTCCTGATGCACCCGCCGCAGCGGCGCCGACGGGTCGACACCCAACTGCTCGACAAGCCCGGCACGGATCCTGGCGTAGACGTCGAGTGCCTCACTCGTGCGCCCCGCCGCGTGCATCGCCCGCATCAGCGCGCCGGCCAGCGGCTCATGCAGCGGATGCTGGGTGAGCATCCCGGTCAACGTATCCATCACCGCGACCGGCCCGGACACCGAAAGCTCGGCCTCGGCCCACTCCACGACGACGTCGATGTGTTGCCGCGCCCACGCCTGCCGGGCCGCGTCCGCCCACTGGCCCGGCATCTCCGCCAGCGGGGTGCCGCGCCACTGCGCCAGCGCGGCGCGCAGCAACTCGGTCCGTGTCCGCGGGTCCTGGCGCGGCTCGCGGGCCGCAACCACCAGACGCCGGAACCGGTGGACGTCCACCGCGTCCTGATCGACGTCGAGCACGTACCCGCGCGTGCGGCGGACCAGGACAGCCGAGCCGCCGGCGGCGGCGAGGATCCCGCGCAGCCGGGCGATATAAGCATAGAGCGAGTGCCGCGCCCGGTCGGGCGGCGCATCGCCCCAGACCCGGTCGACGAGCGTGTCCATCAGCACCAGCCGACCGGCATCGGCCGCCAGCACCGCGAGGATGCCGCGTTGCCGGGGCGGCCCCAGCGGGATCGACCGACCCGACGCCTGCGCGTCGATCGAGCCCAGCAGCCTGAACTCCACCAAGCCCCCCGAGCGTGGTTTCCCGCGCCTTTCGGCACCCAAGTGGCGGATGAACCCTGCTGTGTCTGGCTACAGCACAGCAACGCTACGCTGGCTGCTCCATCCAAAACAGAGTATATCCAAGTTTATCTCTGCCAACCGCCCGGTGTCGGGCTCCTGACTCAACCCGTTGAGAAAGCGGGGATGTCTCGCCGCTGCGGTGTCGGGCTGCTGACCTGCGCATCGAGAAAGCTGCAGGGTTTTCATCAAACCTGTCGAGCCACGATCGTTCGCGTGATGTCCGGCCGGACAACGGCGGCCGGCTCCTCGATCCGGGACCGGGTCCCCCCGGTACCGGCTGCGGCGGATGTCGCGACGGTATCGGTCCGAGTGCACGGCACATTGTCGTGCGGAGAGTGAGGGATGGCGTTGTTGGGTGCATGCTTGAAATCGGCCAGGCGCGTAGTCGTCCCAGCGCGGAAACCTCCGGATGGTACGACATCGACCACTCGGCCGCCGAACGGGA
>DATEJJ010000027.1:0-3385 GCA_035278125.1 Rugosimonospora sp. | reverse complement strand
CTGGCTGCGTACCCACGGCGCGGCGCAGTGCGCGTTCGTCCCGGTGCGCCCGGGCGGCCGGGACCTGGGCGTGCTGGCGGTGACCCGGGACGCCGGCCGGCCACCGTTCGCCCCCGCCGAGCTGGAGCTGATCTCCGCGGTGGCCCAGGTGGGCGGCGCGGTCGCGCAGCAGGCCCGGATGCTCACCGACAGCCTGGCCGCGCTGGACGAGATGCGCCAGCTCGTCGAGGTGGTGGACCGCATCTCCGACGCGCTGGTCTCCTGCGACGCCGGGTACCAGATCGTCAGCTGGAACACCGGCGCCGAGCAGGTCTACGGGTACCCGCACAGCGACGCCCTGGGCTGCGACCTGTTCGCGCTGCTGGCCACCCAGTTCTACACGTCGGACGGCACCGAGCTCAGCCGCGAGGAGGTGCTCAGCGAGGTGCTGGTGGACGGTCGCTGGCAGGGCGAGCTGCGCCAGCGGCGGGCGGACGGCGCACCACTGATCACGATGACCTCACTGACCGCATTGGTGGACGCCGACGGTACCCACACCGGCCTGGTCGCGGTGAACCGGGACGTGACCGAGCAGCGGCACGAGGAACACCGCGCCATGCACGACGCGCTCACCGGACTGCCCAACCGGCGCCTGATCAACTCCGAGCTGTATGAGGCGTACGCGCGCGCCTGCCGGAGCCAGCGGGCCATCGCCGTACTCTTCATCGACCTGGACGGCTTCAAGGGGATCAACGACACGTACGGGCACGCCGCCGGCGACGAGGTGCTGACCGCCACCGCCCAGCGGCTGCTCGCCGTGCTGCGCAACCGGGACACGGTGGGCCGGCTGGGCGGCGACGAGTTCGTGGTGATCCTGGAGGAGGCGGGCAACAGCGGCGCGGTAGAGGCGGTGGCGCGCCGGGTGGCCGACGCGCTCGCGGTACCGATCGACCTGGAGGGCGCCACGGTGGGCGTACTGGCGAGTGTCGGGGTGTCCGTGCTGGAGCACCCGGAGGCAGGCGGGCTGGGTAGCGCGCAGGCCCTGCTGGAGGCGGCCGACCAGGCGATGTACGAGGCGAAGCGCAAGCGTACCGGCATCGAGTTCGCGCCACCACCCGTTGGCACGCCAGTCTGACCCTCTGAGACCTCTTATGTTCTGATTTGCACGGGTCGCCGTAAGCGCTCTGATGGAGCATGATTCGGGCGTGAGTGCGGTGCGGGCCGGATGGATCGTGGCCGTGGTCCTGCTGCTCGCCGCCTGTTCCCGGACGGCGGGCACGCAGGCGTCAGCGGCGGACCCGGTACCGGCGACCGCGATCTCCAGCGACCCCCCGTCGGGGCACCCGCTCGGCCAGGCGGTCGACGCCGACCACAGCTTCATGCAGGTGACCGTCTACGAGTACCGGCAGCCGGTGGCGCAGGGCGCGCCCGCACCCAACCCGGGCGACTACACCTGGGGCGCGGCCGACGTGCAGACCTGCGCCTCCGCCGCGCTCATCTTCGACGCCTCGGTCAGCAGCGTGCGCTGGATGCTGGTGTACGCCGACCAGACCGAGGTGCAGTCGGCGCGGGTGACCCATGCGCAGTTCCCGAAGCCGCGGTACCCGGTCACGCAGCGCACCCTCAAGCCCGGCGAATGCGTCCGCGGCTGGATCGTCTTCCCGGTACCCGCCGGTGCCGAGCCGGCCCTCATCCGGTACACGCCGGTCGGGGCGCCGCCCGTGGACTGGACCGCGACCCCGGCCGGCTGAGTCACGCCGCGCGGCCGCCGACCGCGGCGCGCAGCACCTTCGCCAGGATCCGCGGGGAGAACAGCGCCGACGGCGGCATGACCAGCTGCTGTACGCCGGTGAACGTGCGCCGCACGTCGACCGATACCTGCGCGGCCCGCTGCACCCCGCGCGTGTACACGTTGAGCAGTGCCAGCCCGCGCGGGCGCGGCCCCACCGTCTCCGGGAAGGCGAAGTCGCCGCCCACCGCGAACCGCCACGGCACCGCGATCACGCCGGCCACCGCCCGGTAGAAGTCGCGGGCCATGGCCTGGCTCGCGCCGCCGTGCCGGTCCAGCACCCGCCCCAGTTCGCGCGCCTCCAGCGCGGCGCAGGTCATGCCCTGGCCGTAGATCGGGTTGAAGCTGCAGATCGCGTCGCCCAGCGCGACGTACCCGCCGGGCGGCGCGGGCAGCAGCTCGAAGCTGCGCCGCCGGCTCGACGGGAACTGGTACGCCATCACGCCGGTCAGCGGCTCGGCGCGCGCCAGCAGCTGCGCGACGGCCGGGTGCGGCAGCGCCTCGGCGTGCTGGCGGAACTCGTCCGGGTCGGCCCCGGGAAACTCGCCGTGCCAGCCGCCCACGCTCACAAGCCAGCGATCACCTTCGATGGGAAGGATCAGCCCGCTGCACTTCTCCCGCGGCGGCGCCGGCAGCAGGAGCAGCGCCTTGCCCTCCGGGAACTCGCCCGGCGAGCGGCGCAGCAGCCGGGTGGCGTACCCGACGCCGATCTTCACCTCGACCGCCCCGGGCGCGGGCAGCCCCAGCGCGGCGAGCCAGCGGTCCGACCGGCTGCCCCGCCCCGAGCAGTCCACCACCAGGTCGGCCGGCAGCTCCGCGCCGTCGTCCAGGCGTACCCCACCGATCGCGGCGTCCCGCACGCCCACCGGTCCCGCTGTCCACTCTGGACCCGCGGGCAGCAGACCGGACACCGCCACCCCGGCGCGTACCGACACGTTGGGCAGCTCCGCCACCCGGGTGCGCAGGGCGTGCTCCAGCAGCGGCCGGCTCATCGCCAGGATCTCGAAGCCGGTCGGTACCGTCGGCCAGAGCAGCCCGTACCGGTAGAACCGCAGATCCAGCCCGGTCTCCAGCGGCGTGGCGCCGGACTCGACCAGGGCGGCGGACAGCCCGGGGAACAGCTCCTCCAGCACGCGCTGCCCGGATACCAGGAGCACGTGCCCGTGCTGGCTCTGCGGCACCCCGCGCCGGGGTACCGCCGCGACCGGCAGGTCGTCCCGGTCCAGCACCGTCACCCGCTGGTACCGGTCGGCCAGTACCCGTGCCGTACACAGCCCCGCGACGCCCGCCCCGATGACGACCGCCGCGCGCCGCCCGGTGGTCAGAGGTCGCCCTGCGTCCGCAGCCGGCGCAGCCAGCCCTGCGCGGTGTGCCGGGGTACCTCGTAGTGCCGGGCCAGTGCGGTCGCGCCGCCGGCCTGCCGGTACACCTCGAGAATGTCGTCGGGCATCCGCCGGTACGCCCGTGCCTGCCGCTCCGTGGCCTTCTTGGCCGCCTTCGCCGCCCCCTTGGTCGCCTGCTTCGTCGCCTTGGCAGCCTTGGGCGCCGCCTTGGCCGCCTTGGGCGCCTTGGCCGCCGCCTTCCGGCCGCCCGCGCGACCCCGGCGGCCCGCCGGAC
>DATEJJ010000026.1:0-5657 GCA_035278125.1 Rugosimonospora sp. | reverse complement strand
GCCAGCAGCAGCACCCGCCCGTCCGGTACCGGCTCGGGCCGCTGCCCGGCGGTGAGCACCTGGAAGCCGCGCAGCCCGGCGAGCCGGGCCACCTCGCGCAGGAACCGGGTGTGCCCGGCGCCCGGCTCCCCCTCGACCCGCAGCGCGCCGCGCCGGTCCGCGGCCAGCCGGGTGAGGAACTCGTGCGTACCCGAGAGCGCGGCGTCCCGCTCCCACAGGCGGCTGTCGCCGGTACCCTCGACCGGGTCCGCGTCGTCGGCCACGGCGGTACCGCGACCGCGCCGCTTGGCCAGGTAGTTGCGCCGGTCCGCGCAGGCGAGCAGGCTCTGCGCGTCCCGGCCGTCCTGCGGGTACACCGCCACACCCAGGCTGATGGACACGTGCAGCGGCGGGTCCCCGTCGAACCGGTGCGCGCGTACCTGGTCGGTCAGGCGCAGCGCCAGGCGTACCGCGGACTGCCAGTCGGTGTCCGGCAGCAGTACCACGAACTCGTCGCCACCGTACCGGACCAGCGTTCCGGTGCCGGGCAGCAGGCCGTCCACCCGCTCGGCGAGCTGCCGCAGTACCTCGTCGCCGCGCTGGTGGCCGTACACGTCGTTGACGGTCTTGAAGAAGTCCACGTCGAACAGGAACAGGGCGCAGTCCCGCCCGCCGGCCAGCGCGCCGGCCAGGCTCGGCTGCAGCGCGGCGCGCGGCAGCGTACCGGTGACCGGGTCAGTTGCCGGACTGATCACGTCACCGCCCTCGCTGGTCGCACACACGCCGGTACCCCGCCTGGCGTCCCGTACAGGTGGTCGCCGCCCCCATCGGCACCGGTACCGGCCGGTGGAGGCTTTTTCCGGGGTCGGTCCGGGACGGATGACACGGCCGCGCCCGCCGGTGGACAGCCGCGTCAGCCGGTTGACAGGGGGCCGGGTGCAGTTCGGTGAGACTCGGTTGCGGGCACGTGCGCGGGGCCGCCACATCCTGGACTGTTGGCTGCGCCGGCCGATGTGAGTGGGCCGCACCGGAAGGAATCTGACCATGACCGACACCCCTCGGAACCTGATCCGCGCGCTGCTCGCCTGCGCCGCGCTGCTGCCCGCGGCGGTGGCCGGCGGCTCGGCCGGCCTGCCCGGCGCTGAGCACGGTGTGTCGAGCGCGTGGGCATCGAACATCTGGATGGGCTCGGCCAGCACCGGTACGCCGCTGACGCTGAACGACGTGCGCACCGTCATCGGGGCGGGCACCGGCGCGGCGGCCAGCCTCACCGGCGCCGGGGTGGGCGTGGCGCTGATCGACACCGGGGTGGCGCCGGTACCCGGGCTGCCGGCGGCCCAGGTGGTCAACGGGCCCGACCTGTCCTTCGAGTCGCAGTCCGCGGACCTGCGCTACCTCGACACGTACGGGCATGGCACGCACATGGCCGGCATCATCATCGCCAACGACACCGCCACCGGTACCGTGGGCCTGGCGCCGAAGGCGAAGCTCACCTCGATCAAGGTGGGCACGTCCGACGGCGCGGTGGACGTGTCCCAGATGGTGGCCGCGATCGACTGGGTGGTGGCGCACCGCAACGACGACACCGCCAACCCGATCCGGGTCATCAACCTGTCCTACGGCACCGGCGGTACCCCGAACTACTGGACCGACCCGGTGCAGTTCGCGGCGGAGCAGGCGTGGAAGGCCGGCATCGTGGTGGTGGCGGCGACCGGCAACGGCGGTACGGCGATGACCGACCCGGCGACGGACCAGTTCATCCTCAACGTCGCCTCGGCCAACACCAACGGCACACTGTCCACTTCGGACGACACCATCTCCACCTTCTCCAACCTCACCTGCAACACCGCGGCCAACCGGCGGGCCGACGTGATGGCGCCCGGGCAGTCCATCGAGTCGCTGCGCGACCCGGCCTCGAACATCGACACCACGTACCCGGCCGCCCGGGTGGGCGACACCCTCTTCCGGGGCAGCGGCACGTCGCAGGCGACCGCGGTCACCAGCGCCGCCGTCGCGCTGCTGCTCCAGGCCCGGCCCAAGCTCACCCCGGACCAGGTGAAGAGCCTGCTGATGTACAACGGCACCGTGCTGCAGGCCGGCAACGCGGCGGGGCTCGGGTACCGCGAGGTCAACGTGAACACCGCGCTGGCCGCCGCGACCCCCACCGCGACGCAGACCAACGGCTGGTCCAGCGGCACCGGCAACCTGGAGGACGCCCGCGGCGGTACCCACGTGGTCCGCGACAGCGTGGCGCTGACCGGCGAGGCCAGCGTCTGGGGCCCGTTCAGCAGCGCTACCTGGGCCCCGAAGAGCGCCGCGCACACCTCGTGGTCGGGCGGGGCCTGGCTGGGGTACACGGTGGCCGGCTCCGGCTGGACCGGCACCTCCTGGGCCTCGAAGACGTGGGCCGCGGCGACCTGGGCCGGCAAACCGTGGGGTGGCGCCACCACCTGGACCGACCCGGACTGGTCCGGGCACTACTGGTCCGGCCACTACTGGTCCAACGGGACCTGGAGCGGCCACTACTGGTCCAGCACCGACTGGTCCGCCGCGTCCTGGAGCTGACCGGACGCTGGTCCGCGGACATGAAGATATCGACGGTCTCCGCAGATCAGACGGGTGGCACATCCGGCTGTAGCGTGATTCCCTTACCGGGGGGCTCCGTCCGGCGCGCCCACCGGATCGGAGGTGTCCACGGTCGTGGCGCAGCAGGTACTGGGCGGTCGCTACCGGTTACGGAACGCCCTGGGGCGGGGCGGCATGGCGACGGTGTGGCGCGCCGACGACCTGCGGTTCGACCGCGAGGTGGCGGTCAAGCAGCTCGCCCCGGGTACCCTGACCGACCCGCAGACGCGGGCCCGGCTGAGCCGGGAGGCGCAGATCCTCTCCGGCCTGGCCCACCCCAACATCGTGACGGTACACGACGTGCACGTGGACGCTGACGGAGCGTACCTGGTGATGGAGCTGGCCCCGGGGTCCACCCTCGCGCGGCTGCTGTCCCGGGGGCGGCCCCCGGTGCCGTGGACGATCTCGGTCGCGGCACAGGTGTGCGACGCGCTGGCCGCCGCGCACCGGGCCGGCGTGCTGCACCGGGACATCAAGCCCGGCAACCTGATGGTCTCCCCGGAGGGCCGGGTCAAGGTGTGCGACTTCGGCCTGGCCCGTTCGCCCGACACGCACACGCTGACCGACGTGATGCAGGTGGTGGGCACCAGCGAGTACCTGGCACCGGAGCGGGCGGAGGGCGAGCGCGGCGACGCGCGCAGCGACCTGTACGCGCTCGGCTGCGTGCTGTACGAGATGCTCACCGGCAACCCGCCGTTCACCGGCCGCAACCCGATCGCGGTGGCGTACCAGCAGGTGCACAACGCGCCCCGGGCGCCGGCCTCGGTACGCTCCGACATCCCGCCCGAGCTGGACCGGCTGGTGCTCGACCTGCTCGCCAAGGACCCGGCGGCCCGGCCGGCCACCGCGGCCGAGGTCGGTGCCCGGCTGGCCGCCCTGCTCCCCCGGGCCGCCCCGACCCCGCCACCCCCGCCCCGCCCCGCGCCGGACCCGGACCAGACCCAGCTGCTCGCGCCGGTACCGGCACAGGGGCGCGGGGCCGGTCAAGGCTCGCTCTGGCGGTCCTGGTCCGCACCGGCACCGCGGAGCGGGCGCCGCCTGCGGTGGCTGGTGATCGCGCTCATCGGGCTGATCCTCATCACCGGCGCCGTGATCGTGTCGCTGCTGTCGGCCAGCTCGGCACCCGCCGGGCCGGATCCGGGCTCGCACTGCCCGCCGCACGCGCAGAACGGGGCACCGCCCGGCTGCCCGCCCTGAAGGTTTCTCACCACCGCCGACCTGGCCGGCGGGCGCGGCGTGGTGATTTTCCTAGTACGGTGGTGTGGTTAGTGGGACATGCTGGGGGTGGTCGACGGTGGACGGGACCGTACCACTGTCCATATTGGACCTCGCGCCGATCGTGTCGGGTGGCACCGCGGCCCAGGCGTACCAGTGCACCATCGACCTGGCCCGGCACGCGGAGCAGGCCGGGTACCTGCGGTACTGGCTGGCCGAGCACCACTTCACCCCCGGCGTCGGCAGCTCCCAGCCGGCCCTGCTGATCGGGGCGGTGGCCGCCGCCACCGAGCGGATCCGGGTGGGCTCCGGCGCGGTACAGCTGGGCCACCAGACACCGGTCTCCGTGGTGGAGCAGTTCGGCATGCTGGACGCCCTGTACCCGGGCCGTATCGACCTCGGGCTGGGCCGCACCGCGCAGCGGCGTACCGAGGCGCTGCGCGAGCTGGCCGGCCCGCCGCCGGAGCCGGTACCGGCCCGGGTGGTCGACGGGCTGCTCATCCCGCCGCCGTTCTCGTACGCGCCGCTGTTCGCCTCGGCGCGGCTGACCCTGCACGCGCGGCTGCTCCAGCTGCCCGGGGCGCAGCCGCCGGACTTCGCCGACCAGGTGCACGACATCCTCGCCCTGCTCGCCGGCGGGTACCGCGCGGAGGGGCTGGACGTGCACGCGGTACCGGGCGAGGGCGCGCGGGTGGCGGTGTGGTTGCTGGGCTCCAGCGGCGGGCAGAGCGCGCGGCTGGCCGGGCGGCTGGGGCTGCCGTTCGCGGCCAACTACCACGTGGCGCCGGCGGCGGTACTGGAGGCGGCTGCCGCGTACCGGGCCGCGTTCCAGCCCTCGGCGGTGCTCGCCACGCCGTACCTGATGGTGTCCGCGGACGCGGTGGTGGCGCCGGACGGCGCGACCGCCCGGGAACTGGCCGCGCCGTACGCGCTGTGGGTGCACAGCATCCGTACCGGTGCCGGCGCGATGCCCTTCCCCACGCCGGCGGAGGCGGCCGCGTACCCGTGGACGGAGGAGGACCGGGCGCTGGTCGCGGACCGGGTGGACACGCAGTTCGTCGGCGCGCCGGAGACGGTGGCGGCCGGGCTGCGTACCCTCCAGCGGGTCACCGGCGCGGACGAGTTGCTGGTCACCACGGTCACGCACGCGCACGCCGACCGGGTGCGCTCGTACGACCTGCTCGCCAAGGCGTGGCATGCGGGGACCAGCTGGTGACCGCGCCGCTGCACCTGGCCGTGGCGCTGGACGGGACCGGCGCCCCGGCGTTCACCCCCGGGTACTGGGTCGACCTGGTGCGGGAGGCGGAGCGCGGGCTGCTCGACTTCGTCACCGTCGACGACTCCTTCGCCGCGCGGCCGGACCGGCCGGACGCGGTGCTGACCGCCGCCCGGGTGGCGCCGCTGACCCGGCACGTCGGGCTGGTACCGGCGGCGACCGTCACGTACACCGAGCCGTTCCACCTGTCCAAGGCGATCGCCACGCTGGACTACGTGAGCGGCGGTCGGGCGGGCTGGCAGGTACGCGTGTCCGGCGACCCGGCCGAGGCGGCGCACTTCGGCCGGCGCGCGGTCACCCCGGGCGACCCGGACCTGCTCGACGAGGCGGCCGACTACGTGGAGGTGGTACGCCGGCTCTGGGACAGTTGGGAGGACGGCGCCGAGATCCGGGACGCGGCCAGCGGGCGGTTCATCGACCGGGACCGGCTGCACTACATCGACTTCGAGGGGCGCTGGTTCCGGGTGAAGGGCCCGTCGATCGTGCCCCGCCCGCCGCAGGGCCAGCCGCTGGTCACGGTGGCGGCGACGGACGAGCCCGGGTACCGGCTGGCCGGGCGGGC
>DATEJJ010000025.1:0-8221 GCA_035278125.1 Rugosimonospora sp. | reverse complement strand
CTCGGCGCGGGCGCGTCCGGTACCGCGCCGGCGGCCCAGCGCAGCAGCAGCGCCAGGGTGTGCTTGCAGGGGAATTTCCGGCTGGGGCAGGAGCACCGGTAGGCCGGCTCGGTGAGGTCGACACACGTCTCGTACGGCTGGGTGCCGCTGCCCTGGCACAGGCCCCACACCGTGGGCGGTACCCCGTCCGTGCTGAGCCCCACCTCGCTCCACGCGCGATCGCCGGCCAGCGCCCGGGCGGCCCGCTGCGCGGAGGCGTCGGGTGCCAGTGAGAGCACCTGGTCGGCGCTCCACGCGGGCGGCGCTCCGGTGACGGTCACAGTTCGTCAGCCTAGTGAGCCCCTCCGACAGAACCTCTCCCGCCTGGTCACCCCAGGGACACACCCCCACATATGAGTCATTTCTCACGCGCGTCCGACCCCGGTGATCGGTGGTTGCCGGCGGATCGGCGACTGGGGTCAACGATCTGCCGGCACATTCCGATCTTGCGCGAGGGCACACGTCGACGCAGCCCGACCATCCACAGTGGACGGCGGCGTCAGCCGGAGGCGAGTGCCGCGCCGGTACCCGCGGCCAGGTACGCGGCGAGCGCCCGCTCGTCGTCCGGCTCCTGCTCGGCCGCGTGCCCGGCGGCTACCAGGGACTCGTACCGGCGCACCTCCCGGGCAGCCTGCTCGCGCGTCCACCGCAGCCGCGTACCCATCAGGGCGGCCACGGTACCGGCGGCGCGCACCCCGCGGTCGGGCGTCTCGATCCCGATGTGGGTACGGCGCAGCAGTACGTCGTCGAGGTGCAGGGCGCCCTCGTGCTCGACCGCGTACGCGACCTCGGCGGCCAGGTACCCGTCGAGCGGCTCGCCGAGGGCGGGCTCGGCGGCGACGAGGTCGAGCACGTCGAGGGCGAGCGTGCCGTACCGGTGCAGCAGGTGCTCCATCCGCTGCGGCGGCAGGCCGGCGCGGCGGGCGAGCGCGTGCCGCTGGTTCCACAGCGCGGCAAAGCCCTCGGCGCCGAGGATCGGCAGGTCGTCCGTACACGATGGGGGTGTGTTGCGGCCCAGGGCGCCGGCCGCGACGTCCACCGCGTCCCGGGCCATGACGCGGTAGGTGGTGTACTTGCCGCCCGCGACGGTGACCAGGCCGGGGGCCGGGGAGAAGACGGCGTGTCTGCGGCTGAGCCGGGAGGTGAGGTGGGACGGGCCGGACAGCAGCGGGCGCAGCCCGGCGTAGACGGCCTGGATGTCGCCGGGGCGCAGCGGGTCGGCCAGCACCCGGTTGGCCTCGCCGAGCAGGTAGTCGAGGTCGCGCCGGCTGGCCGCCGGGCGGTCCTTGTCCAGCGGCCACGGCGTGTCGGTGGTGCCGACGATCCAGTGCTCGCCCCACGGGATCACGAACAGCACGCTGGTCGCGGTCCGCAGGATCAGCCCGGTGTCCGAGGGTATCCGCTCGCGTGCCACCACCACGTGGACGCCCTTCGCGGGCCGGACCCGGACCGGGGGCCGCACCCCGGCCAGGCCGTGCGTGTCGTCCATCCACACGCCGGTCGCGTTGATGACCTGGCGGGCGTGGATCTGGTACGGCTGCCGGCGTTCCCGGTCGACCGCCACCACCCCGGTGACCCGCTCGCCGGCGCGCAGGAAGCCGGTGACGGCCAACCGGGACGCGGCGTGCGCGCCGAACGCCGCGGCGGTGCGTACCAGGTAGGTGACCAGCCGGGCGTCGTCCACCTGCGCGTCGTGGTAGCGCACCGCGCCGGTGAGCGCACCCGGCCGCAGCGCCGGGCAGGCGCGCAGCGCCGCGCGCCGGCCCAGCTGCTGGTGGTGGGGGAGCGCGGGCCCGGCGCCGCCCCGGCTCATCAGGTCGTACAGGCCGACGCCGGCCCCGACGTAGCACCGCTCCCAGACCCGGTGGCGCAGCGGGTACAGGAAGGAGACCGGCTGCACCAGGTGCGGCGCGAGGCGGTGCAGCAGCAGGCCGCGCTCCCGCAACGCCTCGCGTACCAGACCGAAGTCGAGCATCTCCAGGTAGCGCAGGCCGCCGTGGATGAGCTTGCTGGACCTGCTGGAGGTACCGCTGGCCCAGTCCCGCGCCTCCACGATGCCGACGGTCAGCCCGCGGCTGACCGCGTCGAGCGCGCAGCCCGCGCCCACCACGCCGCCACCGACGACCAGGATGTCCAGGCGCGGTGCGGCGGACATCGCGGCGAGGGCCCGTTCCCGCGCCGCGGCCGACAACGACCCCGAGATGGTGTCCATGCCGCGGTCAGTCCAGCTCGATCCAGTCGAGGGTACGCTGCACCGCCTTGCGCCAGTGCCGGTAGCCTTCGTCCCGCTGCGCCGCCGACCAGGTCGGTTCCCAGCGCCGGTCCTCGTTCCAGTTGGCCCGCAGCTCGTCGGTCGACTTCCAGAACTCGACCGCCAGCCCGGCCGCGTACGCGGCGCCGAGCGCGGTGGTCTCCGCGACCACGGGCTTGCTCACCGGTACCCCGAGGATGTCGGCCTGCAGCTGCATGCACAGCCCGTTGCCGGTGACCCCACCGTCCACTTTGAGCACATCGAGGGTCACGCCGGAGTCCTGCGTCATCGCCTCGCTGACGTCCCGGCTCTGGTAGCAGATCGCCTCCAGGGTGGCGCGGCACAGGTGCGCGTCGGTGTCGAAGCGGGACAGCCCGACGATGGCGCCGCGCGCGTCGGCCCGCCAGTACGGCGCGAACAGGCCGGAGAACGCCGGCACGAAGTACATCCCGCCGTTGTCCGGTACCCGCGCCGCCAGGGTCTCGCTCTCGGCCGCGGTCTTGATGACCTTCAGCTGGTCCCGCAGCCACTGCACGGCCGAGCCGGTGACGGCGATCGAGCCCTCCAGCGCGTACACCGGAGTCTTGTCGGCGAACTGGTAGCACACCGTGGTGAGCAGCCCGTGGCCCGAGCGGACCAGCTCGGCGCCGGTGTTGAGCAGCATGAAGTTGCCGGTGCCGTAGGTGTTCTTCGCCTCGCCCGGCGCGAAGCAGACCTGCCCGACGGTCGCGGCCTGCTGGTCACCGAGGTCTGCGGTGATCGCCACCGGACCGCCGAACGGCCCGTCAGCCCGGCCGGTGCCGTACCCGGTCGGGTGCGAGGAGGGGAGGATGGCCGGCAGCATCGCGCGCGGGATGCCGAAGTACGAGAGCAGCTCGTCGTCCCAGCCCAGTGTCTCCAGATCCATCAGCATGGTACGGCTGGCGTTGGTCACGTCGGTGACGTGCCGCCCGCCGGACACGCCGCCGGTGAGGTTCCACAGCAGCCACGCGTCGATCGTGCCGAACGCGGCGTCGCCGCGCTCGGCGGCCGCCCGTACCCCCTCGACGTTCTCCAGGATCCACTGCACCTTCCCGGCCGAGAAGTAGGTGGCCGGGGGCAGCCCGGCCCGGTGCCGGATCACCTCGCCGCGGCCGTCCGCGTCCAGGGCCGCGGCGATCCGGTCGGTCCGCGTGTCCTGCCACACGATGGCGTTGTAGTACGGCTCCCCGGTGCGCCGGTCCCACACCACCGTGGTCTCCCGCTGGTTGGTGATGCCCACCGCGGCCAGGTCGGCCGCGCCGAGCTTGGCCGCGCGCAGCCCACCCTGGATGCTCTCCACGGTGCGGGACCAGATCTCCGCCGGGTCGTGCTCGACCCAGCCGGCCTGGGGCAGGATCTGCTCGTGCTCCACCTGGTGCCGGGCGACCTCCCGGCCCTCGTGGTCGAACACCATGAACCTGGTGCTGGTCGTGCCCTGATCCACCGCACCGACAAAGTCAGCCATGTCGCGCTCCTTCCGTGGCCATCTCGGGTACCGGCAGGCGGCCGGGCTCGGGCTCGGCGGCGGTCAGGAACCGGCCCACCAGCACCTTGTAGAGCCAGGCGCCGAGCAGGCCACCCACGATCGGACCGACGATGGGTACCCAGAAGTAGAGGTCGCCGTGCTGGTCGCGGAAGGCCGTCTGGTACCCGGTGACGAACGAGGCGAGCCGCGGGCCGAAGTCGCGGGCCGGGTTGATGGCGTAGCCCGCGTCCGCGCCCCAGGCCATGCCGATGCCGACCACGACGAGGCCGATGACCACGGGGGCCAGGTTGGCGCCGGGGGAGGTGTTGGCCAGGTCGGTGATGGCCAGGATCAGGAAGAGCAGGATGGCGGTACCGATGATCTGGTCGCGCAGGCCGCCCCACATGTCCACCGGCAGGGCGCCGTTGCCGGGCAGGGTGGAGAAGACGCCCTGCGTCTTGATGGTGTGGCCGGGGTCCACCCGGCCCAGCACCTCGGTGTAGTTCCAGCGCACGATCAGCGCCGCGACGAACGCGCCGAGGAACTGGGCCAGCGCGTACGGCCCCACCTTGCGCCAGGGGAACCCGCGGAACGCGGCCAGGGCCACGGTCACCGCGGGGTTGAGATGGGCGCCGCTGATGCGGCCCGCGACGTACACGCCGAAGGTCACGCCCAGGCCCCAGGACCAGGCGATGCTGTCATGGCCGCCGATGCCGGCGGCCACCACCTGGGCGACGACGCCGACGCCGAACAGAATGAGGATCAATGTACCCGCGAACTCCGCGGCCAGCTCTCCGAGCAGGCCGCGCTCCGGCAGCCGCACCATGTCCGCCTCCTTGACGTCGGTTGGTTTGGCGGTTACCGACGGTATGGAGGCCGCTGGCGCCCAGCAATGACCGCTGGTCGACATTGTCGAACATGCATGGGTACAACGCGAAGAATAGTTACTAGCATCAGGGCATGCCGGGTCGGGTGCAGTCGGTCGAGCGGGCGGCAGCCATCCTGAGGCTGCTCGGCACGAGTCCCGAGGGGATGGGCGTGACCGCGGTCGCGCGCTCCCTGACGCTGCCGAAGGGTACCGTGCACGGCCTGCTCCGCACGCTGGAGCACGTCGGCTTCGTGGAGCAGGACAGCCGCTCCGGGCGGTACCGGCCGGGCACCGGGCTGCGCCAACTGGGCACCGGCCACCTGGACGTGAACGAGCTGCGCTCGCACTGCATCAACTGGGCCGACCCGCTGGCGGCGCACAGCGGCGAGGCGGTACGCATCGGGGCGCTCCGCGATGGCAAGGTGCTTGTCATCCACCACGTGTTCCGCCCGTACGAGCCGCAGGCGACCCTCGACGTCGGCTGCCGGCTGCCGCCGCACGCGACCGCGCTGGGCAAGGTGCTGCTGGCCTACGATCCGCGCGCCGCGCAGCTGCTGGACGAACCGCACGAGCCGTTCACGCCCCGCACCCTGACCACGCCGACCGGGCTGCGCCAGGCGCTGCGCGAGGTACGCGCGACGGGCTGGGGCGCCGAGGTGGAGGAGCGGAAGATGGGCCGCGCCGCCATCGCCGCGCCGATCCTGGGCTCGGGCGGGACCGTGGTGGGCGCCGTCGGCCTGGCCGGCGCGGTGGAGCGGATCTGCGACACCCGTGGCCGGCCGCGGGTGTCGCTGGTGGGCCGGGTACAGGAGACGGCCCGCGCCGTGTCCCGAAGCCTGGCCGCGCGGCGATGAGCGAGCGCTCGCGCGAGCGCCCGGCTGGCATGGTCGCGCCGGCCCCTCGCTCGCATGCGTGCGCGGGGGCGGCGTGACCGAGCACTACGTCGTTGCCGTCGACCAGGGGACGACGTCGACCCGGTGCATCGTGTTCGACATGCACGGGCGGCTGGTCTCGGTGGCGCAGCGGGAGCACCGGCAGTACTTCCCGAGGCCGGGGTGGGTGGAGCACGACGCGCTGGAGATCCTGCACAACCTGGAGCGGCTGCTGCCCGAGGCGGTCGCCCAGGCCGGCGTCTCCGCCGGCCAGATCGCCGCGATCGGCATCACCAACCAGCGGGAGACCACCGTCGTCTGGGACCGGCACACGGGGGTACCGGTGGCCCGCGCCATCGTGTGGCAGGACACCCGTACCGCCGCCATGGTGGAGCACCTCGCCCGCCACGACGGGGCCGCCGAGGTACCGCAACGGTGCGGGTTGCCGCTGGCCACGTACTTCTCCGCGCCCAAGCTGCGCTGGCTGCTGGACGAGGTGCCGGGGCTGGACGCGCGGGCGCGCCGGGGCGAGGTGCTGTTCGGCACGATGGACAGCTGGCTGATCTGGAACCTCACCGGCGGTACCCACATCACCGACAGCACCAACGCCAGCCGTACCATGCTCATGAATATCCACAGCATCGAATGGGATCCGGAGCTGCTGGAGTTCTTCGACATCCCCGCCGCGATGCTCCCGGAGATCCGGCCCTCGGTGCAGGTGTACGGCAAGACCGCGACCGTGCTGCCCGGGGTACCGGTCGCGGCGGCGCTCGGCGACCAGCAGGCCGCCCTGTTCGGGCAGACCTGCTTCACGCCGGGGGAGGCCAAGTGCACCTACGGTACCGGGAGCTTCCTGCTGCTCAACACCGGGCACGAGATCGTCCGCTCGCAGCACGGACTGCTCACCACCGTGGCGTACACAGTGGACGGTCGGCCGCCCACGTACGCGCTGGAGGGTTCGATCGCGATCACCGGCTCGCTGGTGCAGTGGTTCCGGGACGCGCTGGGCCTCATCACCACGGCACCGGAGATCGAGACGCTGGCGGCGACCGTACCCGACAACGGCGGCTGCTACATCGTGCCGGCCTTCTCCGGGCTGTTCGCGCCGCGCTGGCGCAGCGAGGCGCGGGGAGTCATCGTCGGGCTGACCTCGTACGTGACCAAGGGGCACCTGGCCCGCGCGGTGCTGGAGGCCACCGGGTGGCAGACCAAGGAGGTCGTGGACGCGATGAACGCGGACTCCGGGCTCGGCCTGCGCATGCTCAAAGTGGACGGTGGGATGACCGGCGACAACCTGCTGATGCAGTTCGTGGCAGACGTGCTCACGGTACCGGTGGTCCGCCCGATGGTGGCGGAGACGGTGTCGCTCGGCGCCGCGTACGCCGCGGGCCTGTCCGTCCGGTACTGGCCGGACCTGGACGGGCTGCGGGGCAACTGGCACCGGGCGGCGCAGTGGCTGCCCCGGATGGACCCGCAGCGCCTGACCGACGAGTACGCCAACTGGCAGCGGGCCGTGGAGCGCGCGCTGGACTGGATCCCCCGGCCCACCTGAGCGCAGCCACGTCGACCAGCCGGGATCGGCGCCGCTTCGGCACTACGACTGAGCCACGGTGATGGTCACCTTCGCGGCGGGGTGCTGGGTGCTGGCGCAGCTGTACGCGCCCGGCTTGTCGAACGCGAGTACCTGCGACTCGCCTTTGTCCAATGTGGAGTTGTCCCGGTTGCCGCCCGCGTCCGGCGTACACCGGATGGTGTGGGTGGCGTCGGACTTGTTCACCACGGTGAAGTTCGCCGCCGGGGCGACCGTCAGTGCCTTGGGCGTGAACGAGTACTGGTCGCCGGCGGCGGCGGTCACCTCGGTGATGGCCAGGCTCTGCGCCGGTGCGCCGCAGCCGCTGTCCCCGGACACCGTGAGCTGGAGCACCGCGCGGTGCGCGGCGTTCGCGCTCTGCACGGTGAACGTACCCGCCTGCGGGAACTGGATGACCTGCCGCTCCTTCTTGTCGATGGCGCTGGTCACGATCCCGGCGTCCGGTGTGGACACCAGCGCGTGCACCTCGTCGGAGCGGTTGGTGATGGCCAGGTAGCCGCCCCGCTTGATGGTCACCTTGCCGGGGCTGAACGAGTACGTGTCGCCCATGCCGGCCGACGCCTTCTCGACGATGGTCACCTTGGTGGCCCTGGTGCAGTCCGGGTTGGTGGCGCCACCCGCCCCGTCCCCGCCGGCCGCGGGTGTGTCACCGGCCATCGGGCTGGTGGCACCGCCCGACCCCGTGCCTGGTTGCTGGGCGGCGCCGGTACCGGCGTTCGCGCCGCAGCCCGCCACGGCCACCAGTGACACGGCCAGCGCGCAGCAGCACAGCGAGAACCGCACGACCCCTCCCCTCCGCGACGGGTAGCAGTCTGCGGCACGGACCCGCGCCAGGCACAGGGTTCGCCGGCGACGGTATGCCCACGGTAAGAAATCCCTACGGTGGGCGACCGTCCGGGGCACCGGTGTCGGCCAGGGCGCAGAGGGTGGCCAGGTGGTGCAGCGCCTCGGCCCGCGCGCGGCGGCGGACCCGGGACAGCAGCGCGTGGCGGCAGCGCAGGTCGCCCGCGAGCGTACCGTCGCCGCTCGGGCAGGTCAGTGCGGCCGCCATCCGGCGCTGCGCGGTACGGGCGCGTTCGATCGTGACGAGCGCTCCGGCCAGCTCCCACAGCGC
>DATEJJ010000024.1:0-9994 GCA_035278125.1 Rugosimonospora sp. | reverse complement strand
AGTTCGGCGGCGGCTGGCTGCGGGTGGCCGCACCCGAGCCCGGTATCGCGAGCTTCTGGCGCTCGGGCCGGCTCCGCGTCGAGGTACGGCTACCGCTGGACTGCGCGCTGCACGTGAAGACCGGCGCCGCCGGGGTGCGCTGCACCGGCCGGTACGCCTCGGGCGAGGTGAGCAGCGGCTCCGGCGACGTGGCGGTGGAGCACGTGACCGGCGACCTGGCACTCGCCTCGGGCAGCGGCCAGATCACGGTGGACCGCGCCGGCGCGCGGCTATCCGCCAAGCTCGCGGCCGGTACCGCGCGGATCGGCTACGCCGGCGGCGACGCCACGGCGTACTCGGCCAGCGGGGACCTGGAGTTCGGCCGGGTGGACGGCTCGATCCGCGCGGGTACCGCGTCGGGCTCGGTGCGCATCGGCGCGGCGAGCACCGGCACCGTACGGGTGCGGACCGCGTCCGGCGCGGTGCGGGTGGGCGTCACCCGCGGTACCAGGGTCTGGCTGGACCTGAACACGGGCGGCGGGCGTACCCGGACGGACCTGCCGGTGCGGGACATGCCGGAGGGTGCCGTCACCGACCTCACCCTGGAGGTGAGCACCGCGGGCGGTGACATCGACGTGTTCGCTGTCGAGGACGCTACACAAAGAACCAGGTGAACGGCGCCCAGGGCAGGTTGCGCAGGATGGTGAAGACGCCCCAGACGGCGAGGAACGCCGAGATGGTACGCGGCGAGAAGCGCAGCGCCGGGAGCTTCTTCTTGAAGACCAGGTTCACCGCCCAGGCGACGTAGAGGTACACCAGGAACGGCGTGGCGAACACCGCCAGCATGTGCGACCGGGCCGCGGCCGGGATGTCGCCGTGCAGCAGGTACCAGAAGGCACGGGTGCCGCCGCAGCCCGGGCAGTCGAAGCCGGTGGTCAGCTTGACCAGGCAGGTCGGGTTGGCGGTGGCGGGTATCTCGGTGGGGTGCGCCGCCAGCGTGTACGCCACGCCCGTGCTGAAGCACATCAGCACCGCGAGCGGGGCCGCCCAGCTGGTGCGCTGCCAGAACCGGCCGCGGAACGGGACCGCTTCCCCGGCGAGTACGTACGCCGGTGCGGGTGGTGAGGTCACGTGGGCCACGGTACCTCACGCCCCCACCTTCAGCGCCCGCCCCAACTGGTCGGCCAGGTCCCCGCCCTCGGGCAGGGCCACCTCCGCCAGGCCCAGCCAGCCGGCCAGCCGGTGCAGCTCGGCGGCGAGCGCGGGCAGCGCCTCTCCCGGCAGGTCCGGCTCGGCCCAGGCGGCGGGGGTACGCAGCACCCGCGCCGTCCGGTCGGCCTTCAGGTCCAGCCGGGCCACCAGCCGGTCGCCGTACAGGAAGGGCAGCACGTAGTACCCGTGCACCCGCTGCGCGGCGGGCGTGTAGATCTCGATCCGGTAGCGGAACCCGAACAGCCGCTCGGTGCGCGCCCGCTCCCACACCACCGGGTCGAACGGGCTGAGCAGGGTGCTGGCCCGGATCCAGCGGGGCAGCCGCGCCTCGCGGTGCAGGTACGCCTCCGGCCGCCAGCCCTGCACCGCTACCGGGATCAGCTCGCCCGCGTCGACCAGCTCGCGTACCGCCTGCCGGGCACCGAGGACCGGCAGCCGGAAGTAGTCGCGCAGCTCCACCTCGGCGGCCACCCCGAGCGCCCGCGCGGCGATGCCCACCAGCTCGCGGTACGCGTCGGCCGGCGCTGGATCGGGCGCGGCCAGCACCTCGGCCGGCAGTACCCGCTCGGGCAGGTCGTAGAGCCGGGCGAAGCCGGTGTTGCGCCGGGCCACCACCACCTCGCCGCGGTAGAACAGCCACTCCAGCGCGGTCTTCGTCGCCGACCAGTTCCAGCCCCACTGGTCCGAGCGCGGCCTCGCGTCGGCCTCGATCTCCGAGGCGGTCAGCGGTCCCGCCCGGGCCACCTCGGCCCGTACCCAGTCGATCAGCTCGGGCTGCTCCCGGGCCAGCGTCGCGATCCCGCCCCACGGGTGCGGGTTCGCCATCCGCCAGCGGAGGTACGGGTGCAGCCGCACCGGCAGCAGCGACGCCTCGTGCCCCCAGTACTCGAACAGCTCGTGCGGCCGCCGGTATGCGGCCCGGTCCAGCATCTCCGTCGGGTAGGGCCCGAGCCGGCTGTAGAGCGGCAGGTAGTGCGCGCGCTGCAGCACGTTGACCGAGTCGATCTGCAGCAGCCCGATCCGGCCGAGCACCCGGCGCAGGTGGCGCCGGGTGGGCGGGCCACCGGGCGGCGGGTCGGCGAAGCCCTGTGCGGCCAGCGCGATGCGCCGGGCCTGCGCCAGGGACAGCTGTTCGTGTGCCATCACCGCGGACCCTAGCGGGGCGGTACGACAGTCGATCCCCCATTAGAGTGATCGGGTGCCGATCGACACAGCGCTGGCGACGCTGGCCGAGGAGACCATCTGGCAGGGGTGCGCGGCATACGGCCCGGCGGCCGGCGTCGAGGTCGGCGACCGCTGGTACCTGACCGGCTTCGACTACCCGGACCTCAACGGGGCCTTCCCGGTCGACGAGGCGGTGGACGTCGCGGCCGCGCTGGCCCCCTTCCAGCAGCGACGGGTACCGATGGTCTGGCACCTCGGCCCGCGGGCACCCGACCGGCTGGTACCCCGGCTGCGCGCGGCCGGCTGCGTGTACGACCACCAGGAGCCGCTGATGGTCGCGGAGCTGGACCGGCCCGCACCGCCGGCCCGGCCGGTACCCGGGCTGCGGATCGTGGAGGCGGTGGGCGCCGAGCGGCTGGCCGACTTCGCCCGGGTGTGGAGCGGCCACACGGACGAGGCGGTACTGGCCGGACTGGTCCGGCTGCGCGCCGCGGCCGGCCCCGCGTTCACGCACCTGATCGGGCTGCTGGACGGGGTACCGGTGGCGTGCGCCGCCGCGTTCCACGGTCCGGACGCGAGCGAGGTGCAGCACGTGGTGACGGTCCGGCCGGCCCGGCGGCGGGGTGTGGGTACCGGGCTGACCGTGCGGCTGCTCCAGCTGATCCGGGAGCGGGGCGCGGGTACCGCCGTGCTGACCGCCTCCCCGTACGGCGAGCGGCTGTACCAGCGGCTCGGCTTCCGCCCGGTGGGTGCGATCCGCCGGTACCGGTGGCGCCCGGGGTCCCGCCCGTGGTGACGGTACGCCCGGCCACCCCGGACGACGCGTACCCGGTGGCGGTGCTGCACGTACGCGCCTGGCGGTGGGCGTACGCGGGGATCATGCCGGACGAGACGCTGGCCGCGCTGGACGCGGACGCCCGGGCCGAGCGGCGCCGGGGGCAGTTCGCCGACCAGAGCGTCTTCGAGACGCTGGTCGCGGTCGACGGCGCCGGGATCCGCGGCTTCGCCAGCTTCGGCCCCTACCGGATGGCCCGGGACCGGGCCGACGTCGATGGCCGGTACGCCGAGGTGTACGCGATCTACGTGGACCCCGACCACGTGGGCACCGGCGCCGGACGGGCACTCATGGACGCGGCGCGGGCCCGGCTGGCCGAGCGGGACTTCGTCGAGGTGCGGCTATGGGTGCTCGAGGCCAACCTTCGGGCGCGGCGCTTCTACGAGCGGTACGGCTTCACCCTCGACACGGGCCCGGACGGGCGCGCCCTGCTCGCCGTCGAGCGCCCCGGCTCCGGCCCGGTCGACCTCGCCGAGCTGCGGTACCGCGCGCCCGCGCGCACCGACGGGTAGGCCGAGCAGCAGGGCCACGCTCGCGATCACGTACAGGTTGCCGCCGAGCAGGCCCCAGCCCCGGAAGTGGTTGAGGAAGTACCACTCCACCTCGCTGGCCAGCGCCGCGTACAGCACGACCGCGAAGGCGAGCAGCCGTACCCGGCGCCGCCCGGCCGCGCGCAGCCCCCGGTCCACCAGCAGCACCAGCGCCGGCAGCAGCCAGACCAGGTGGTGTACCCAGGTGATCGGGCTGATCAGGCAGCCGAGTACCCCGGTCAGCGCGAGCCCGCCCAGCTCGTCCCGGGCGCGTACCGCCTGGCGGGCCCGCCACCCCCAGACCGCGAGGGTGGCCAGCACCAGCAGTGCCCACAGCGCCGTGCTCGGGTTGCCCGGGTCCAGCCGCGCCACCAGGCCCTGCCAGGACTGGTTGGACACGTACGACAGGTCGCCCACCCGGTCGGTGTCGAACACCGCGCTGCTCCAGTACTCCAGGGAGGCGTTCGGCGCCACCGCCATGGCCAGCAGCGTGGCCCCGGCGAACGTGGCGCAGGCCACCGCCGCCGCGCGGTACCGGCGGGCGAGCAGCAGGTACAGCACGAAGATGCCGGGGGTGAGCTTGACCGCGGTGGCCAGGCCCACGCCGACGCCGCCCAGCCGCTGGCCGCGCCAGCGCCGGCCCGGCCAGATCAGCAGCACGAAGTCGGCCACCACGAGGAACAGCAGCAGCATGTTGACCTGGCCGAAGCTGACCGTCTCGTGCACCGGCTCCAGCCCGGCGGCGAGGATCATCGCCACGACCAGCACGAACCAGCGCGCCCAACCGTGCCGGCGCGCCAGCGGCGTGAGCAGCCAGGCGAACACGGCCAGGGTCACCGCGGCGCTGGCGATCCAGCTCAGGGTGAACACCACCGGCCAGGGCAGCACCGCCATCGGCAGCATCGCGAGCGCCGCGAACGGCGGGTAGGTGAAGCCGTACCGGGTGCCCGGCTTGAGGAAGTCGTAGATCTCCCCGTGCCCACCGGCCCAGTACCGGATCGCGCCGAAGTAGACCTTGAGGTCGAAGAAGCCGTGCCCGACCGCGAACCGCCAGAGGTACGCCACGACGGCGGCGAGCAGCAGGGCGATGGCGAGCACCTGCCCCACCCGTACCCGCCTGGCGCGGCTGTCCACTGGCACTCCCTCTAGTCTGGACGCCATGGCGCTGGGATACGTCCGGCCGGCCCGTCCGCAGGACGCCACCGAGATCACCCGGATCCAGCTCGCCACCTGGCGCACCGCCTACCGCCGGCTACTACCCCGGCGCGTCCTCGACGAACTGGACCAGGACTGGATGGCGCAGCGCTGGCGGGAGGCCATCGACGCGCCGCCGAGCCCGGCGCACCAGGTGCTGGTGGCGGTCGAGCAATCGGCGCAATCGTACCTGGTCGGCTTCGCCGCGGCCGGCCCGGCCGACGAGGCGGCGCTGGCCCCGGAGGAGCCGGCCGGCGCGCTCGGGCCGGACACCGCGGCCGTCACCGACCTGCTGGTGGAGCCGCGCTGGGGCCGCCGCGGGCACGGCAGCCGGCTGCTCGCCGCGTGCGTGGACGGCTGGCGCGGGCACGGCTTCACCCGGGCCGTGGCCTGGGCCTACGAGGCGGACGCGGCGACCCTGAAGTTCCTCGGCAGTGCCGGCTGGGGGCCGGACGGCGCTGCCCGCGCCCTGGATGTGGACGATCAACTGGTATCGCAGCTCCGCCTGCACGCGGACCTGACCCTTACGCCAGCAGCGAACCCAGACCCACGGTGAGCCCCGGGCGGTGCACCACCGCGCGGATGGCGCGCAGCACGCCCGGCATGAACGAGGCGCGGTCGTACGAGTCGTGCCGGATGGTCAGCGTCTCGCCGGTGGTGCCGAACAGCACCTCCTGGTGCGCGAGCAGCCCGCTGGCGCGTACCGAGTGCACCCGTACCCCGTCGATGACCGCACCCCGGGCACCCGGTACCTCGTCCTTGGTCGCGTCCGGCATGCCCGCCCAGCCCACCTCGGCCCGGGCCCGCGCGATGATGCCGGCGGTGCTGGTGGCGGTGCCGCTGGGCGCGTCCAGCTTGTTCGGGTGGTGCTGCTCGATGACCTCGACCGACTCGAAGAACCGGGCGGCCCGGGCGGCGAACTCCATCATCAGCACGGCGCCCAGCGCGAAGTTCGGCGCGATGACCACGCCCACCTCGGGCTTGTGCGCCAGCCATGCGCGTACCCGGTCGAGCCGGTGCTCGGTGAACCCGCTGGTGCCGACGACCACGTTGATGCCCTGGTCCACGCACCAGTGCAGGTTGTCCATCACCACGTCCGGGTTGGTGAAGTCCACGACCACCTCGGCACCGGCGTCCGACGCGTTGAACAGCCAGTCGCCTTGGTCGATCATGGCGACCAGCTCCAGGTCGTCGGCCGCGTCCACCGCCTTGCACACCTCGGTGCCCATCCGCCCGCGCGCACCGAGCACCCCTACCCGGATCGGCTCCTGTTCGTCAGTCACCGGCTCAACTTAGCTGACCGGCCGGCCCGGCCGCGCGGTGCAGCGCGCAGCGCGTGATCCCCGGTGGCTGTTCGGTCACCTTCTCCAGCAGCCGGTACCCGGTGTCGTCGACCGGCGTGTAGACCAGCATGCGGGCGTCCGGCGTGGCCGAGACCGCCAGGCTGGTGGAGA
The DNA here is from genome assembly GCA_035278125.1 of Rugosimonospora sp. GTDB lineage: Bacteria > Actinomycetota > Actinomycetes > Mycobacteriales > Micromonosporaceae > DATEJJ01. The sequence continues at coordinate 3,626 of DATEJJ010000024.1, read as the reverse complement.
CCGCGGTCATGGTGTGCTCGCCGATGTTCTGGAAGACCTTGAGCAGGCTGCGGCTGCCCGGGCCGGCGACGTCGTGCTGCGCCCACATCCGGGCGAAGTCCGGGCTGGCCGCGCGGAGCCGGTCCACGAAGCCGGTCCAGGCCGGTTCGCCCAGGTGCCGGGCGAACGTGCCACGGAACGTGGCGACCATGGCCGGCAGCTCGTCGTCCTTGTTGGCCACGGCGGAGCAGCAGCCCGGGATGGTGAACAGCTGCCAGAGCACGTTGCGCTCGCTGTCCACGCTGGCGACCAGGCCGGGGAACATCGCGGCGTACGTGCGGTTCCAGGCGAGCAGGTCGTACCGGCCGCTGTACACGGCGGCGGGCAGCGGTACCAGGTGCTCCAGGATGGTCTGCACCTCGGCCGGCAGGCAGTCCGACGGGCTGGCCTCGGGTACCGCCGGCACGTCGGCCAGCCGGTACAGATGCTCCCGCTCGTCCCGGTCCAGCCGCAGGGTGCGCGCGATCGCGTCCAGGATCTGCACGCTCGCGTTGATCGGCCGGCCCTGCTCCAGCCAGGTGTACCAGGTGACCCCGACCCCGGCGAGCTGCGCGACCTCCTCCCGGCGCAGGCCCGGGGTACGCCGCCGCAGCCCGGGCGGCAGGCCCACGTCAGCCGGCGCCAGCCGGGCCCGCCGGTTGCGCAGGAACTGGGCCAGCTCGGCCCGCCGGCCCGGTGCGGTCGTGGTCATCCACCCATGCTCGCCGACGGTACGGGCGCGTGCCAGGTGCTGCTGGTACCAGGATCAGTGGGCTCTCCCCACTGGTACCGGCGCCCCGCGAGGTTGGACAGATGACAACTGTGCACGCGCCGGCCCCGGTGCGGACGGGGGCACCGGGTCCGGTACGCACCGGTCCGCTGCTGACCATCCTGCTCCTCGGCCAGTTCATGGCGATCCTGGACGTCTCAGTGGTGAACGTCGCGATCCCGACCATCCGCACCGACCTGCACGCCAGCGGCGCCGGGCTGCAACTGGTGGTCGCCGGCTACACCATCGCCTACGCCATGCTGCTGATCACCGGCGCCCGGCTGGGTGACCGGCTGGGCCACCGGCGGATCTTCCTCACCGGGCTGGCCGTGTTCACCACCGCCTCGCTGGCCTGCGGGCTGGCCGGCTCGACCAGGCTGCTGATCGGCTTCCGGCTGGTCCAGGGCGCCGGCGCCGCGCTGATGGTGCCGCAGGTGCTCAGCCTGATCCAGCGGCACTTCCCGCCGGCGGCGCGGGCCCGGGCGCTGGGCCGGTACGCGGCGGTCATCGCCAGCGGCGTGATCGTCGGGCAGGTGGTCGGCGGCGCGCTGGTCGGCGCCGACCTGTGGGGCACCGGCTGGCGGCCCGTGTTCCTGGTGAACGTGCCGATCGGGCTGGCGGTGCTGGTGGCCGGGCTGCGCCTGCTGCCGGCGGACTCCGGCGAACCGGGCCGCGGGCTGGACCTGCCCGGCCTGGTCACGCTGTCCGCGGCGGTGCTGCTGTTCGTGGTACCGCTGGTGCTCGGGCGGGAGGAGCACTGGCCGGTGTGGGGCTGGGTGTGCCTGGGCGCGAGCGCTGCCCTGCTGGCGGTGTTCGTACCCGTGCAGCGCCGGGCCGCCGCGCCGCTGGTACCGGGCCGGGTGCTGCGGGCTCCCGGCATGCTGCCCGCGCTCGCCGCGATCTTCGCGACCATGGCCGGGTACGGCGGGTACCTGCTGTCCATGGCGCTGCACCTGCAGGTGGGGCTCGGCTACTCGCCGCTGCGCGCGGGGCTCACGTTCGTACCCGCCGGGCTCAGCTTCGCGGTGGCCAGCCTCAACTGGCGGCGGGTACCCGCCCGCTGGCACCGCCGCATGATCCCGGTCGCGCTGCTGCTCGGCGCGGTGGCGCTGGCCCTGGTGGCGGTGGCGGTACGGGCCGGGCACCGGCCGGACGCGGTGTTCTGGCTGTCCCAGGTGTGCTTCGGGCTCGGCTTCGGTGGCGCCTTCTCCCCGCTGATCACGCTGGCCCTGTCCCGGGTACCGGCCCCGGACGCGGCCGACGCGAGCGGCCTGCTGACCACGATGACGCAGCTGGCCCAGGTGGTCGGCGTGGCCACCTTCGCCACCCTGTACCTGTCCCTGCTCGGCAGCCGCCCCTCCGGCCCCGCGCTGGCCCTGACCGCCAGCGCTGAAGCCGCCGCCACCATCCTCGCCGCCGCCTTCGCCTACCTGCTCCCCCGCCGGGCTAACTGAGCGTCGCGGCGTCGAACGGGCCGATCGCGGCTAACGAAAAGGGCTGGGTGAGCAGGTCGGTGGCGATCTCGCGGACCTGGTCCGGAGTCACCGCCTCGATACGCGCCAGGAGGGCGTCGACCGGGAGCAGCTCGGCGTACAGGAGTTCGCCCTTGCCGAGGCGGCTCATCCGGGAGCCGGTGTCCTCCAGGCCCAGGACCAGCCCGCCCTTCATCATGCCCTTGCCACGCGCCACCTCGGCGTCGGTGATGCCGTGCGCGGCCACGCGGGCCAGCTCGCCCCGGGTCAGGTCCAGCACCTCGGACACCTTGCCCGGGGCGCAGCCCGCGTACACCGCGAAGACGCCGGTCTCCGCGTACTCCGAGGTGTACGAGTACACCGAGTACGCCAGACCGCGCTTCTCCCGGATCTCCTGAAACAGCCGGCTGGACATGCCGCCGCCGAGCGCGTTGTTCAGCACGCCCAGCGCGAACCGCCGCTCGTCCAGCCGCCCCACCGCCGGTGCCCCGAGTACCACGTGCGCCTGCTCGGTGTCCTTGGAACGCACCACGGTCCGCGCCGACCGGGTCGGTACCCGGGACGCGGGGTCGCGGTAACGCACCGGCTCGCCGGTACCGTCCGCCAGCGGGGTACCGGCCAGGGCGCGGCGGACCAGGCGCACCACGGTCGCGTGGTCCAGGTTGCCGGCGGCGGCGATCACGATCACGGGTGGCTCGTACCGGCGCCGGTAGAAGCTCTGGATCTGCCGGCGGCTCATGGCGGTGATCGTCTGCGCGGTACCCGAGACCAGCCGGCCCAGCGGGTGCGCCCCGTACACCGCCTCGGCGAGCAGGTCGTGCACCTCGTCACCGGGCTCGTCGTCGTGCATGGCGATCTCTTCCAGGATCACCCCACGCTCGACCTCGACGTCCGGCTCGGCGAGCACCGAGTCGGCCACCGCGTCACACACGACGTCGATGGCCAGCGGCAGGTCCGCGTCGAGTACCCGCGCGTAGTAGCAGGTGTACTCCTTGGTGGTGAACGCGTTGGTCTCGCCGCCCACCGCCTCGATCTCGGCGGAGATGTCCAGCGCGGTACGCCGCCTGGTGCCCTTGAACAGCAGGTGCTCCAGGAAGTGCGAGACACCGGAGAGGCCGGGTGCCTCGTCGCGGGAGCCCACGCCCACCCACACGCCGAAGGAGACGCTGCGGGTGGCGGGTACCGACTCGGTCAGGATGCGCAGCCCGCTGGGCAGCACGGTACGGCGTACCGTGCCGCCCTGCGGGTCACCGAAGACCGTCCGGGTGTTGGCGCGGCCTGAAGGGATCGGGGTCATCGCTCAGCGCTGGCGGCGGCGGCGCCGGCGCAGTTCCTCGCCCTCGCCCTCGCCCCCGCCCTCCCCGGCC
>DATEJJ010000023.1:0-11280 GCA_035278125.1 Rugosimonospora sp. | reverse complement strand
TTGGGTGGGCCGACGATCGCGCCGAGCCCGGCCATGGCCCCGCAGACGAGCATCAGCATCAGGACCGTGGCGCCCGTGGCGATCGCGATCATCGTCCCCCGGCTGCGCGGCGGGCGTACCGGTCCATGGGTGTGCATCGGTACAGTCACCCGGCCACCCCTGGCCGGAGGGTGCCCGGATGTCACCGTTCGTTCGGACCGAGGGTGTCGATGATCAGGGTGGGTTGGGAATCGAGTGGACGAAGATGAGGCAGTCGTGCCACTCATGCTGCTCCGGATCGTTATGTGCCCATGATCGGCAATGCGCAGGCAGGCGCTCATCGAACAGGTGATCGGCCCGCTCCGCCAGCCGTCGCGACGCTGCGTCCGCGGCCGAGTGGGGGCCGGCCGGGCGCGGGCCTCACAGCGCGGGCGCTGTCTTTGCGGCCGTCGCCGCGACCAGCAGGGCGGTGTCAGAGCTGGTGAGGGTACGCAGCCGCAGCTGCGCGCCGGGTGCGGTGTCCACGCGACTCAACGGTAGGGGCGGAAAAGGGCGCTGGGGACTGGTCGCCTGTGACCGGCACCACTACCGTTGTGATCATGCGGAGCACGATGGCCGATCTGCCGCTGCAGATCTCGCGGCTGCTGGACCACGGCAGCACGGTTCACGCCGAGTCCGAGGTGGTCACCTGGACCGGGGACGGGCCACGGCGGACGAGTTACGCGGAGATCGGCCGCCAGGCGGCGCGGCTGGCCCACGCGCTGCACGACGACCTCGGCGTCACCGGCGACCAGCGGGTGGGCACGTTCATGTGGAACAACGCCGAGCACCTCGTCGCCTACTTCGCGGTGCCGAGCATGGGCGCGGTGCTGCACACGCTGAACCTGCGGCTGTTCCCGGAGCAGCTGACCTATATCGTGACGCACGCCGAGGACCGCGTGGTGATCGTGGACTCGACGCTGGTCCCGCTGCTGGCGCGGGTACTGGCGCAGCTGTCCACTGTGGAGCACGTGGTGGTGGTCGGCGGCGGGGACGCGGCACCGCTGGCCGCGGCCGAGCACGTGACGGTGCACCACTGGGAGGAGCTGCTGGCCGGCAAGCCGGACCGGTACGACTGGCCGGAAGTGGCGGAGCGGGACGCGGCGGCGCTGTGCTACACGTCGGGTACCACGGGGAACCCGAAGGGGGTCGCGTACTCGCACCGGTCGATCTGGCTGCACTCGATGCAGGTGTGCATGGCGGAGGCGTTCGGGCTCTCCCCGCACAGCCGGGAGCTGGCGATCGTACCGATGTTCCACGCGATGGCCTGGGGGCTGCCGTACGCGGCGTTCATGTCCGGCGCCTCGTTGATCATGCCGGACCGGTTCCTGCAGGCGGCGCCGATCGCGGCGATGATCCAGGCGGAGCGGCCCACGCTGGCCGGGGCGGTACCGACGATCTGGACGGACCTGCTCGCCTACCTCGACGCGCACCCGGAGATCGACGCGTCCTCGCTGACCGAGGCCGTGGTGGGTGGCTCGGCCTGCCCGCCCGCGCTGATGCGCGCGTTCTCGGAGCGGTACGGCATCGAGATCATCCACGCCTGGGGGATGACCGAGATGTCCCCGCTGGGCTCGGTGTCCCGGCCGCCGTTCGGGGTCTCCGGCGAGGAGGCGTGGGCGTACCGGTACACGCAGGGGCGGGTACCGGCGGCGGTGCAGGCGCGGATCGTCGACCCGATGGGCGAGGTGGTGGAGCCGGACGGCAAGTCCGTGGGCGAGCTGGAGGTACGCGGGCCGTGGATCACCTCGGGGTACCTCGGCGAGGGCGAGCCCGACCCGGAGAAGTTCCGCGGCGGCTGGCTGCGCACCGGTGACGTGGGCACGCTGTCCGCGAACGGGTACCTCATCCTGACCGACCGGGCCAAGGACGTGATCAAGTCCGGTGGGGAGTGGATCTCCTCGGTGGAGCTGGAGAACCACCTGATGGCGCACCCGGCGGTACTGGAGGCGGCGGTGGTGGGCGTACCCGACCCGCGCTGGGACGAGCGTCCACTCGCGACGGTCGTGCTGCGGGAGGGCGCCACGGCCAGCGTCGAGGAGCTGCGCCAGTTCCTCGGCGAGCGGGTGGCCCGTTGGCAGCTGCCGGAGCGCTGGGCGTTCATCGAGGCGGTACCGAAGACGAGCGTGGGCAAGTTCGACAAGAAGGTGATCAGGTCGCAGTACGCCGACGGCGCGCTTGACGTCCGTACCCTCGAGTAGTCACGCAGATTTGCGGGCCTTTTTCGCGGGCGCCTTCTTGGCGGGGGCCTTCTTGGCGGGCGGTTTGGCGATCGGGGTCGGCTCGGCGGGCTCGCCACGGGCCTGGCGGGCCCGCTCGACCGAGGCGCGCAGCGCCGCCATCAGGTCCACGGCCGCGCTCGGCGCCTCCTCCTCGGCCTCGGGCGCGACCACCTCGTGGCCGCTGACCTTGGCGTCGATCACGGACTGCAGCGCCTCCCGGTAGTTGTCCGTGTACGCGTCGGGCTCGAAGTCGCCGGCCATCGAGTCGATCAGCGAGGAGGCCATGGCCAGCTCCTGCGGCCGGATGGTCACGTCGTCGCCCAGGAACTCGAAGTCGGGCTGGCGCACCTCGTCCGGCCAGAGCATCGTGTTGAGCACCAGCACCCCGCCGTGCACGCGAAGCGTGGCCAGCTGCTCGCGCTGGCGCAGCGCCACCTTGACGACCGCCACCCGGTCGGAGTCGCTGAGCGCGTCGCGGAGCAGCACGTACGGCTTGGTCGCGGCGTTCTCCGGCTCCAGGTAGTACGCCTTGCTGTACAGGATCGGGTCGACCTGCGCGGCCGGGACGAACTCCAGCACCTCGACCGCGTGGGAGGTGCTCAGCGGCAGGTTCTCGAAGTCCTCGTCGGTGAGGATGACCATCTCCCCGCCACCGATGTCGTAGCCCTTGGCGATGTCGTCGAAGGAGACCTCCTCGCCGCAGACCGAGCAGACTCGTTTGTACCTGATCCGCCCGCCGTCCTCCCGGTGCACCTGGTGGAACCGGATGTCCTTCTCCTCGGTGGCCGAGTAGAGCTTCACCGCGATGGAAACCAGGCCGAACGAGACCGCGCCCTTCCAGATCGCCCGCATAACCCCAGGATAAGGTGGATCGGTGCCTGGCGCGCCCATGCTCGCCACTCCTGGCCCGCTGCCGCGCGGGGCAGGGTGGGCGTACGAGTTCAAATGGGACGGCGTACGGGCGATCACGTCGATATCCGGCGGTACCGTGCACCTCTACGCGCGTAGCGGCGCGGAGATCACCGTCGCGTACCCGGAGCTGGTCGGGCTGGGTCAGGCGCTGGGTGACGCGGTGCTGGACGGCGAGATCGTGGCGCTGGACGAGCGGGGCCGGCCCTCGTTCACCCGGCTGGCCGAGCGGATGCACGTACGGGACGCGCCGCGGGCGCACCGGCTCGCGGCCAGCCAGCCGGTCACGTACATGCTGTTCGACATCCTGGCGCTGTACGGCTCGGACGTGACCGCCCAGGCGTACGCGGAGCGCCGGCTGCTGCTGGAGAGCCTCGACCTGGCCGACCGGCGCTGGCTGGTCTCGCCGCGCTTCGACGACGGGCCGGCCACGGTGGCCGCCGCCGAGGAGCACGCGCTGGAGGGCGTGGTGGCCAAGCGCCTCACCTCGGTGTACCGGCCGGGGCTGCGCTCACCCGACTGGGTGAAGGTCAAGCGCGAGCACACGGAGGACTTCGTCATCGGCGGGTGGCGGCCGGGGGTGCGCGCCCTCGGCGCCCTGCTGGTGGGGGTGAGCCTGCCGGACGGGCGGCTGGACTACCGCGGCCGGGTGGGCGGCGGCATCTCCGACGCGAACCAGCGGGCGCTGCTCGGGGAACTCCACCCGCGCGGTGCCGACTCCTCGCCGTTCGTGCAGGCGCTGCCCCGGGACGATGCGCGCGACGCGCACTGGGTACGCCCGGAGCTGGTGGTCGAGGTCAGGTACGGCAACCGTACGCCGGACGGCCGGCTGCGCTTCCCGCGCTTCGTGCGGCTGCGCCCGGACAAGTCGCCGCGGGAGTGTGTGGATGGCTGAGGACCGCATCGCGGTACTGGTCGACGGTGTCCGGTTAGAACTGTCCAATCTGGACAAGGTGCTGTACCCGGACGCCGGCTTCACCAAGGGCGAGGTGATCGACTACTACACCCGGATCGCGCCCGTACTCCTGCCGCACCTGGCGGAGCGCCCGCTGACCACGATCCGGTACCCGAACGGCGTGGGTACCAAGGGGTTCTTCGAGAAGAACGTGCCGAACAGCGCCCCGGACTGGGTGCGGACCGAGACGCTGCCCGCGCCCGGCTCGACCATGGGCCGGGGCACGCTGGACTATGTCGTGGTGGGGGACCTGCCGACCATGGTGTGGCTGGCCAACCTGGCCGCGCTGGAGCTGCACGTTCCACAGTGGACGGTTGGCGCGCCCGGGCCGGACCGGCTGGTGGTTGACCTGGATCCGGGGTCGCCGGCCGGCCTGCTGGAGTGCGCCGAAGTGGCGGTGCTGCTGCGGGACCGGCTGGCGTCCGACGGGCTGCGCGCGTTCCCCAAGACCTCGGGGCGCAAGGGCATGCAGCTGATGTGCGCGCTGGACGGTACCCGCCCGGCCGACGAGGTGGCCGGCTACGCCCGGCGCCTGGCCCAGGAGCTGGAGCGGGGCCGGCCGCGCCTGGTCACCGCGCGGATGGCGAAGCAGCTGCGACCGCACAAGGTGTTCATCGACTGGAGCCAGAACAACGCGGCGAAGACCACGGTCGCGCCGTACTCGCTGCGCGCGGTACCGGCGCCGGCGGCGTCCACGCCGCTCACCTGGGACGAGGTGGAGCGCGGCGAGGTGCGCCAGTTCGGCCCCGGCGAGGTGCTGGCCCGGGTCGAGGAGTACGGGGACCTCCTGGGCGACCTGTGCGCCGGTGGCCCACCGCTGCCGTCCTGACGCATGGTGGTTGGCCGCGTTCATAGCGTGGCGATCCTGCGCAATGCGTGACCTCGCGATCGCACTACGTCGATCAAAAGGTGGAACGTAACACTACCGACAGCGGTTGAGGGGTTCCGAGCCCCTCGGGCACGTTGCAGGATGGTCGGGTGCGCGCCTTACGCATCGCACTCGCCGGCATGATCGGGCTCGCCGGTGCCTTGATCGGGGCGCCGCCTGCTGCCTTCGCCGCCGGGGCGAATCTCACCCTCGATCCCGTACGTGGTGGTGCCGGTTTCCAGATCACCGCCACGTACCAGTACCAGGCGTTCGGTAACAACAACTTCTGCCCGTTCGGCCGGGCCGCCGTGGTGTTCGCCTGGGACGGCAACACCCTCGGCCAGACCCAGCTGAACCAGCAGAACTGTGGCGCGCGGGTGCGCTTCCGGCCGCCGCGCGGGCTCCGCGCGCCTGGCCAGCACACGGTGAGCGTCGCCATCGACGGCGTACCAGGCTCGCAGGCGGACGCGGTGTACACGATCGGTGCCACCATGCCCTCGCCGACACCCAACCAGAACGACCAGAACAACCAGCAGCAGAACCAGGACCAGACCCAGGGTCCGGCCGACCAGCAGACCACCGACCCGCAGGCCGGGGACGGGCAGACCGCGGCGCCGATCATGGGCGACACCTCGCCGGGCATGGACAGCGCGGCACCCGCGGTCGCGGGCGGCCCGGGTACCCAGGGCGCCACCACCGCAGCCGCCAACGTCCAGCCGGCGTGGGTGGGCTGGGCGATGGTGTTCGGCGCCCTGCTCGTGCTGGCCGGCGCGGGTACCTTCGGCATGCTGATCGTCCGCAACCGGCGGGAGCGCGCGGCCGAGTTGGCGCCGGCGCGGGACTACTACTACCCCGACCCGTACTGATCGTGGGGCCGGCGGGTGCCGGCCCCACTAATCTTTCGGGCATGGCGCCACCCACCGCTCTCGCCCACCGCGGCCAGCGCTCGCTCAGCCAGCTTGGCCAGCGGTCGAGGGCCACGCTGTCCGAGCGGCTGCGGCGGGTGCGCGGCAGCCTGCTGCACGCGGTACAGGCGGGGGTCGCCGCCGGCATCGCCTGGTACGCGGCGCACGACCTGCTCGGGCACCGTACCCCGTTCTTCGCGCCGATCTCCGCGGTGATCGTGCTGAGCGTCTCGGTCGGGCAGCGGCTGCGCCGGGCCATCGAGCTGGTGGTCGGCGTCGCCCTCGGCATCCTCGTGGGTGACCTGCTGTTCTTCGCGATCGGCACCGGGCCCTGGCAGATCGCCACCGGCGTGCTGCTGGCCATCGTCACCGCGGTGTTCCTCGGCGGCGGCGCCATGCTGGTGAACCAGGCCGGCGGGTCGGCGGTGCTGGTCGCCACGCTCGCCCCGCCCACCCACGGCATCTACTACACCCGGTTCCTGGACGCGCTGGTCGGCGGTACGGTCGGCGTGCTGGTCATGGCGCTGCTGCTGCCGGTGAACCCGCTGACCCTGGTGAAGAAGGCGGCCGGCCCGGTGTTCGCCGCGCTCGCGGACGGGCTGCGCGACTGCGCGGTGGCCCTGGAGCGCCGGGACCGGGAGGGCGCCCAGGCGGTGCTGGAGCGGCTGCGCCGGGCCGAGGCGCTGCTGGGCCATTTCCGCGATGCGCTGGTGACCGCGCGGGAGGCGGCCACCCTGTCCCCGGCCCGCTGGCGTACCCGCGCCCCGCTCGCCCAGTACGTGGACGCCAGCGTGCACGTGGACCGGGCGGTACGCAACGCGCGGGTACTGGCCCGGCGGGCGGGTTCGCTGCTGCGGGACGGGGAGCCGGTACCGCCGGCCCTGCCCGCCGCGACGCGTACCGTGGCCGGGGCAGTGGGCGCCTTCGCCCGGGAACTCGGCGCCGGCAGCGAGCCGGTACGCAGCCGGGAGCTGTGCCTGACCGCGGTGGCGCAGGCGGGCGACGCGTACCGGGCCGGGCTGGGGCTGTCCGGCACGGTGGTGGTGGCCCAGATCAGGTCGATGGCGCTCGATCTGCTGCGGGCCGGCGGGGTGGACGGCCGGGTCGCCGAGCGCGCGGTACGCCGGGCCGCCGGCAAGGTACCCCAACCGCCCCGCGCTACCCCCAACGCGCCGCGCCTGGCGGCCGGACCCGGATAGGCTGAGTGCCATGTCGCAGCCGGAGCTGGCTCCGTACCCGCCGCTGGCATACCCGCCGGTGCCGTACGCGCCGCCCCCGCCGCGCCGCTTCGACTGGCGGCGCATCATCACCCTCGTGGGCATGCCGCTGTTCATGGGCGGCTGCGGTGCCGGGGTGCTGGTCTGGGTCGGGTACCGGATCGGGATCACCGCCCTGGTCATCGGGTTCGTCGCGGCGATCATCCCGGTACCGGTGCTGGTCGCCTGCTTCCTCTGGCTGGACCGGTACGAGCCGGAGCCGATCCGCAACCTGGCCATCTGCCTGGCCTGGGGCGCCTGCGTGGCGACCGCCGGAGCGGTGGTCATCGAGTGGGGCATGGCGCAGGCGCTGGCCCACTACCACCTGAGCAAAGACCTGATCGCGGTGGTCGGCGCGCCGCTGGCCGAGGAGTCGATGAAGGCACTCGGCCCGGTACTGCTGCTGGTGCTCAGCCGGCACCGGGCGTTCTCCGGCGTGGTGGACGGGATCGTCTACTGTGGACTGTCCGCGACCGGGTTCGCGATGATGGAGAACATCCTGTACCTGGGCGGGTACGGGTACGCGGCCGGGGTGGAGCGGGGTGGTACCACCGGCGGGATCGCCGGCCTGGTCGGCGTGTTCATCGGGCGCATCCTGCTCTCCGGCTTCGCCCACCCGCTGTTCACCGCGATGACCGGCATCGGGCTGGGCGTGGCGGCGCGCTCGGCCGATCGCCGGGTGCGCTGGCTGGCGCCGCTCGCCGGGCTGCTCACCGCGATGATCCTGCACGGCACCTGGAACCTGATGTCCACGCTGGCCAACAACACCCAGAACCCGACGATCCTGCTGTACGGGTACTTCGCCGTGATGATGCCGATCTTCCTGGGCATGGTCGGCTTCGCGCTCTGGCTGCGGTCCTGGGAGGGGCGCCTGACCCAGCGGATCCTGCCGCAGTACGTGCGCGCCGGCTGGTTCGCCCCGCCGGAGGTGGCCACGCTGCGGACCATCGGGCGCCGGCAGGCGGCACGGAACTGGGCGAAGCGGGTGGCCGGCGAGCCGGGTGCGGCCGCGATGCGCGGGTTCCAGTTCGCGGCGACCCAGCTGGCCCTGCTCCGCGACGGGATGCACCGGGGACTGGTACGCCGGCCGCAGGACCTGGCCCACTCGCTGGCCGAGGAGCGCCGGCTGCTGGAGTCGATCGCCGGGTACCGGTCGGTGTTCGCCGGGCGCGATCCGCTCGCGCCGCGCGCGATCTGGGACGGCACCCGGTACCACGTGACCTTCCCCGACGGCACGGTACGGGTCTTCGACGCCCCGCCCCAGCCGGTGGTACCCACCCCCGTGGTGTTCTCGCTATAGGTAGAGGCCCGTGCTGTCGATCTCCACCCGGCTGGCGGCGACGGCGTGCACGTCCCGCTCGCGCAGCAGGATGTACTGCCGTCCCTGTAACTCGACCTCGGCGCGGTCCTCGGGGTCGAACAGCACCCGGTCCCCGTTGACGATGGACCGCACGTGCGGACCCACCCCGACGGCCGTGGCCCAGGACAGCCGGCGCCCGACCGAGGCGGTCGCCGGGATCACGATGCCGGCCGCCGACCGGCGTTCACCCTCGATCCCCTCCAACCGGACGAGTACGCGGTCGTGCAGGAGCTGGATGGGCAGTAGGGCCTGGTCAGTGTCGGAGGGTGCCACGATGCGAAACGGTACCGCCCCGCCCTGCGGGTCGCCGCGTGGCCCCGCAACGCCGCGCGCGAGGCGTGCCGTTCGTACCCGGTCTCGGTACGGTAGGGAAACACTGCGCGGACTCAAGGGGGGAACTTGGGGCGCTTCAAGCAGGTACGGGCGGGTATGCGGCGGGCGTACGAGGCGAGCCTGGCCACGGCCGCAGCGCGGCGGGACCGGGTCAACCACGTCCCGGCGGTGACGCCCGCCCTGTCCGACGAGGAAGCGACGGTGCCGGTACACACCGTGACTGCGGCGCCGTCGGTCACCAGCCGTGACGACGAGGATGTACCGCACGCCCTGCGGATCGCGGCGGCCTGGTCCTGGCGACTGGTGATCATCGCGGTGGCCACCGGTGCGGCGCTGTGGGTGATCGGCCGGCTGCACCAGGTGGTCATCCCGGTGGCGATCGCGCTGCTGCTGTCCGCGCTGCTCTCCCCGGCGGTGGTGTTCCTGCGCGACCGGTTCCGGCTGCACCGCTCGCTGGCCACCGCGCTGGTCATGATCGGCGGGTTGGCGGTCATCGCCGGCACCCTGACCCTGGTGATCACCCAGTTCGCGAACAGCTGGGACGAGCTGTCCTCCAAGGCCGGTACCGGCATCCTCAAGATCCAGGACTGGCTCAAGCGGGGGCCGGCGCACCTGAGCGACCAGCAGCTCAACTCGCTGCTCAGCGCGGTGCAGAACTGGCTGAAGACGCACCAGTCCACGCTCACCACCGGCGCGGTGTCCACGGCGACCACGGCCGTGGACGTGCTCGCGTCGATCTTCCTGATCTTCTTCACCACGTTCTTCTTCCTGCGCGACGGGCGCAAGATCTGGCAGTTCCTGGTCCGCCTGCTGCCCGCCGCCGGCCGGGAGCCGCTGGGCAGCGCGGGCGAGCAGTCCTGGGGCACTCTGGTCGCGTACGTGCGGGCCACCGTCCTGGTCGCCTTCATCGACGCGGTGGGTATCGGCCTGGGCCTGCTCTTCCTCGGCATCGACCTGGCGTTCCCGCTGGCCGCCCTGGTCTTCCTGGGCGCGTTCATCCCGATCGTGGGAGCCACGCTGTCCGGCACCGTGGCGGTGCTCGTCGCGCTGGTCACGAACGGGCCGGTCAAGGCGCTGCTCGTGATCGCCGTGGTGGTGGGCGTGCAGCAGTTGGAGGGGCACGTGCTCCAGCCCTTGATCATGGGGCGCGCGGTCGCGATCCACCCGCTCGCGGTCATCGTCGCGATCGCGACCGGGGTGGTTCTGGCCGGGATCATCGGCGCGCTGGTGGCGGTGCCGATCGTGGCGGTACTCAACACGGCCGTGCGGCACCTGGCCGCGCGCCGGGCTGACGAGCCACCACCCCCGCCTCCGGAGGACGTGGTCGTCCGGAGCTGAAGCTCAGCCCGTGCTCGCCCGGGCGAGGCGGCGCAGCGCGGCGTGGACCACCTCGGGCCTGGTGGTGTACCAGAACGGGGGAAGCGAGCGGCGCAGGTAGCCTCCGTACCCGCGGGCGGTCTCCAGCCGCGAGTCGAGTACCGCCACCACGCCCCGGTCCTGCCCGCTGCGGATCAGCCGGCCCACGCCCTGGGCCAGCCGGATCGCCGCGATCGGTACGCTCACCGCGGCGAAGCCCGACCCGCCGGCCGCGTCCACCGCATCCGACCGGGCAGCGGCGAGCGGCTCGTCCGGCCGGGGGAACGGCAGCCGGTCGATGACGACCAGTTGGCAGGCGTCACCCGGTACGTCCACCCCCTGCCAGAGGGACATCACCCCCATGAGGCAGGTGGCCCGGTCCGCCCGGAACCGGCGTACCAGCAGCGGCAGCGGCTCCTCGCCCTGCAGCAGTACGGTCAGGTCGGTCTTCGCGCGCAGTACCTCCGCCGCCCGCTCCGCGGCCCGCCGGGACGAGAACAGCCCGAGCGTCCCGCCCTCCGACGCCTGTACCAGCGCCACAAGCTCCTCCGCCGCCGGCTCGGAGAGCCCGGACTGGCTGGGCCGGGGCAGGTGCGCGGCGACGTACAGGATGCCCTGCTTCGGGTAGTCGAAGGGCGAGCCCACGTCCAGCGACCGCCACGAGGGCGCGACCGTCGGGTCCTCTGTGGACGGTTTCTCGGCCAGGCCGAGGGCGCGCGCGATCGTGTCGAACCGGCCGCCCAGCGCCAGGGTCGCCGAGGTGGCCACCACGGTGCGCTCCTCGTACAGGTGGCTGGCGAGAGTGGCGGCCACCGACAGGGGTGCGACCACGACGGCGTGCCGGCGGTCGTCCTTCTCGATCCAGGCCACGTCGTGCGTGGACGCGGCGACCAGCCGCTGCGCGGTCTCCGAGATCTCGCCCAGCATGGCGCGCGCCTGCTGCTTGCGTACCGGGTCGGGGTCCTCCGACTTGACGTCGCCGATCTCCGTGGCCGCCCGGCGGCACGCGGCGTCCAGCATGCCCAGCGCCTCGGCCAGCGCGGCCGGCAGCCCGCTGGTGATCCGCCCCGGCGGCGCCCCGGCAAGCGCCGCGTCCAG
>DATEJJ010000022.1:0-23313 GCA_035278125.1 Rugosimonospora sp. | reverse complement strand
CCCGGACATCTCGATGCCGGGTGACCCGAACACCGGGTTCATCGTCGGGGAGACCCAGGTGTTCCCGGACGGGACCTACTGGGACCAGTACCGCATCGGCGGGACCAGCCTGTCCTCCCCGCTGCTGGCCGGCGTGATCGCGGTGGCCGACCAGTACGCGCACCGCTCGCTGGGCTTCGTCAACCCGCTGTACTACCGGCTCCAGGGCAGCCGGGCACTGCACGACATCGTCGCGCCGGGCAGCCCGGTGGCGCAGGTCCGCACGGACTTCGTCAACGGCGTCGACAACTCCGCGGGCAAGCGGTTCCGCCTGCAGACCATCGACGTGCCCAGCACCATCCACAGCACGCCGGGCTACGACGACGAGACCGGCGTGGGTACCCCCAACGGGCCGCTGTTCTTCCTCGGCCTGCTCATCGCCGCACACCGCTGAACCAACAAGCGCCACACCCGGTGGCCCGGCCCTCATGGGCCGGGCCACCATCGCTTCGGCGCTGAGGCCGGTGGCCGGCAGGCTACGGTATGGGCATGCGGTTGGGTTTCGGGTTGCCGGTGTCCGGTGCGTGGGCGGACGCGGCGAACATCGCCAGGTTCGCGGTACGGGCGGAGGAGTTGGGCTACGGCTCGCTGTGGGCGTTCCAGCGGCTGCTGGTCGCCGCCGACCAGGAACTCGATCCGGTGTACCAGAGCGTGCTCGATCCGTTGGTGGCGCTGACCTTCGCCGCGGCGCGTACCTCGCGCATCCGGCTCGGGGTGGCGGTGGTGAACCTGCCGTTCGTGTCGCCCGCGTACCTGGCCAAGCAGGCCGCCACGCTCGACCTGCTCAGCGGTGGCCGGTTCGACCTGGGACTGGGCGTGGGGTGGTCGCCCGCGGAGTTCGCCGCGACCGGGGCGTCGCCGGAGCGGCGCGGGGCGCGTGCCGAGGAGTACCTCGCGGTGCTGCGCACGCTCTGGGGCGACGAGACGAGCCGGTACGACGGGGAGTTCTACACCGTCCCGCCCGCGCGGATGGCGCCCAAGCCGGCACAGCGCCCGGGACCGCCGGTGCTGCTGGGTGGTTCGGCGCCCGCGGCCCTGCGGCGCGCGGGCCGGCTGGCCGACGGCTGGATCACGCGCAGCGCCCACGACCTGTCCGGCATCGGGGCGGACATCGCGGTGGTACGCGCCGCCGCCCGCCGGGCCGGCCGCGATCCGGACGGGATGCGGATCGTGGTACGCGGAGTGCTGCGCCTCGGCCATCCGGGCGGCCCGGGGCGACCCCGCCTCGCCGGTACCCACGACGAGGTGCGGGCGGACCTCGACTGGCTCGCCGGGCAGGGTGTGACCGAGGTCTTCCTGGACCTCAACTGGGACCCGCTGATCGGATCCGCCGACGCGGACCCGGCCGCCGCCACCGACCGCGCCGACGGGATCCTCCACGCGTTCGCCCCGCTGGCTCGGGAGTGAGCCCTGCGATCCGGGACAGCGTGGCAGAATGCCGGCCATGGGTAGCGACGTCACGCCCGAGGTGACCGCCTTGGCGATCAACGTGACGATCCCGGAGGCGCTTCGCTGGAACGACTCCCGCCGTGGCGAGGAGTTCACTCTCACCACCCTGAACGTCCGGCTCCTCCCGGACGGGCGCCTCGCCGCGAAGGCGTACGGGCGCCCCGTGGGCGGGGGCCGCGGTACCTACGTGTCGTTCGCGGTTCCCGACCGGGAAGAGCTGGCTGACCTCATCGCCGCGGCGGCCGACCGCGCCGGCGCGCTCTGGGCCGGGCACCGCGGTACTGACTGACCGGGCAGTCAGGCGCGGAGGCGCGGAGGTGCCGTCGACCGGATCACCGTGGCGCCGGCCTGTCGACCGTAGGGGATTGCGGCGCCGCGGCGCTGCTGCCGCGCACGACCAGCTGCGGCTTGAGCACGATCTCCTGGTTGCGGGTACGGTCCCCGTCCAGGCGCTCGATCGCCGCGGCGACCGCGAGCTGTGCCTGTTCCTGCGGTGACTGGCTGACCGTGGTGAGGTCCATCCGGCGCAGCTGGGCCAGGAGGCTGTTGTCGTACCCGGTGACCGACACCCGCTCCGGTACGGCGATGCCAGCGCGGTCGAGCTGTTCGAGCACCCCCACCGCGCACCGGTCGTTGTACGCGACGATCGCGGTCACCCCGGTCGACGGGTCGAGCGCCTCGGTGGCCCGGATGCCGTCGCGCTCGGTCTCGCCACCCGGCAGGATCACCGGCCGCAGGCGGTGGCGGCGCATGGCCGCGGTGTAGGCGTGGCGCCGCTCCGCGGAGACGAAACCGTCGCCGCCGTCCACGTGCACGATGCGCCGGTGGCCGAGGTCGAACAGGTGGTCGACGAGCAGGGCGAGGCCGTCCTGGTCGGCGGTACGGACCACGTCGAATCCGGGGAGGTCGATCGGCCGGCCCACGGACACGACGGGGACGCCGGCGGTCAGCTCGGCCAGTTCCTCGGCGGGCAGCACCGAGCCGAGGAGGAACAGTGCCTCGCAGCGGAAGTCGAGCAGCGTCTCGATCGCCTGCCGCTCGTCGTGCGACGGCGTCACCGCGCCCAGGGCGAGGTCGTACCCGCGCTGGTCGGCGACGCGCTGGATCTCCTCGGCCAGCTCCGCGTGGAAGGGGTTGCTCGGTACGACCGCGACGCCGAGCATCCGGGAGCGGCGGCGGGCGAGCAGGCTCGCGGTGCGGTTGGTGCGGTACCCGAGCTGGTCCGCGAGCGCCAGTACCCGGGCCGTCGTCTCCGCGCTGGGTCCGGGGTTGCCGTTGAGGATCAGCGACACGAGGCCCTTGGACACGCCGGCCTGCGCGGCGATGTCCCGGATGGTGGGGCGCCGTCGCGTGCCGTCGCGCGCCTGCCGCGGTGGCTGTTCGCTGGCCAAGCCCTACTCCAGATCTGGATCACGCCGGAAACACGTTGTTGACATGAGCGGTGTCGCGTCGCATGCTACCTCCATCACTTAAACCGGTTTAACTGGCTCGGCCGGTGAGCGGAACGCCTGGTCGACCGGCCTGTTCACGCTGCCCGGACAAGCACCTGGAGGACTCCGTATGCGCTCAGATCGCCTTGGGGTGGCGGTAATCGGCGCCGGTATGGCGGGCCGGTCCCACGCGGCCGGGTACCGCTCCGCCACCACCTGCTACGGCGCCGGACTGCCCCGGGTGGACCTCGTCGCGATCGCCGACCTGAACCGGGACTTCGCCGAGCAGACGGCGCGCCGGTACGGCTACGCGCGCACCGAATCGTCCTGGGAGGCCATCGCCGCGGCGCCGGACGTCGACGTCGTCAGCGTCGTGGTCGCCAACCACCTGCACCGCGACATGGTGGTGGGGCTGCTGGCCGCGGGCAAGCACGTGCTCTGCGAGAAGCCGTTCGCCCCCACGGTCGCCGACGCCGAGGCCATGGTGGCCGCCGCCGCGGCAGCGCCGCACCTGCAGTCGGGTGTCGGGTTCACGTTCCGCCGCGCGCCGGCCGTCGCCGCGCTCCAGGAGCGGGTGGACAGCGGTGTGATGGGGCGGGTCCTCCACTTCAACGGCCACTACTGGTGCGACTACGCCTGCGACCCGAACGCTCCGATGAGCTGGCGGTACAAGGGCGGACCGGGCTCCGGCGCGCTGGCCGACATCGGCAGCCACCTGGTCGACCTGGCGGAGTTCCTGTGCGGTCCGATCGAGTCCGTGCGCGGCGCGCTGCTGTCCACCTTCATCACCGAGCGGGCCCTGCCGGTGGGCGCCGCCGTGGGCCATGCCGCGGCGACCCTCAGCGATGTCACCGAACCGGTGGAGAACGAGGACCTGGTGACCTTCTCGGCCACCTTCACCTCCGGCGCGACGGCGACGTTCTCCGCCTCCCGGGTGGCCGCCGGACTCGCCAACGGCCTGGGCTTCGAGCTGTTCGCGCAGTACGCCGCCGCCCGCTTCGACCTGGAACGGGCGGGCGAGTTCGGCTACTTCGACCGGGCCGTGACCGGTGCCACCGCCGGGTACCGGACGGTGCCGGTGGGCCCGGCGCACCCGTACGTCACCGGGGGCTTCCCGATGGACTTTCCGGGCGTCGGGTACGGGCAGAACGACCTGTTCGTGTTCCAGGCGCGCGCGTTCCTGGAGCAGGTCGCCGGCCTGGACGGGCTGCCCCGCGTGCCGTCCTTCCCGGACGGGCTGCACAACCTGCGGTTGCTGGCGGCCGTGACCGAGTCGGCGGACAGCGGTGGCGCCGAGGTCGCCATCGCCAAGGAAGCACAGGTGATCTGATGAAGCTCGGCGCGTACACCGCCTGCCTGCACGACAGGCCGCTCCCGGAGGCGCTGGCGGTTCTCGCCGGCCTCGGGCTGGAGAGCGCGGAGGTCAACTCCGGTGGGTTCATCCCCGAACCGCACCTGCCCGTCGCGGACATCCTCGCGAGCGCCCAGGCGCGGCAGGACTACCTCGGCGTGTTCGCCGCATCCGGCGTCACCCTGACCGCGCTCAACTGCAACGGCAACCCGCTGCACCCGAACCGGGTGGTACGGGACAAGCACGCCGCGGACCTGCTGCGCTCCATCGAGGTGGCCGCGCTGCTCGGGGTCGGGCGGGTGGTGGCCATGTCCGGTACCCCCGCCGCCAGCGCGACCGGTACCAACCCGGCGTGGAACGTGCTCCCCTGGGACAGCGCGTACCTCGACGTGCGGGACTACCAGTGGAACGAGGTGGCGATCCCGTTCTGGAGCACCGTGCAGGAGCGGGCCGCCCACTTCGACGTCAAGGTCTGCATCGAGATGCACCCGCACAACGTCGTGTACAACCCGGCCACGCTGGTACGGCTGGTCGAGTCGATCCGGGCGACCCACGTGGGTGCCGAACTCGACCCGTCGCACCTGTTCTGGCAGGGGATCGAGCCGATCGAGGCGGTCGCGCACCTGGGTGGCCTGGTCTACAACGCGGCGGCCAAGGACACCCGGATCAACCCGGCCGCCCGGATCAACGGGGTGCTCGACGACCGGTTCGGCCGGGTACGGCCGCACGAGCCCGGCGCGGTCGGGCTGGGCGGCCCGTACACCCTCAGCCGCTGGCCCACCGACTCCTCCTGGGACTTCGTCGCGGTCGGCCGCGGCCACGACGTCGACTGGTGGCGCGGCTTCCTGGAGGCGCTGGCGCGGGTCGACCCGGACATGGCGGTGAACATCGAACACGAGGACCAGGAGCTCGGGCAGCTGGAAGGGCTCGGTTCGGCGGCCAAGACCCTGCTTGAGGCCGCCGGGCGGTGACGCGAAACGCGCGGCCCGTACGGGTGACGGCGCGGCGATTGGCGTGGAACTGGAGAAGGAGCACACCCCATATGGAACGCATGAAGACAACAGAGCGGAGCCTGCGCGGCGCCGCGCTGCCCGCCTTAGCACTCCTCGCCTCGGCCGGGCTGGTCCTGGCCGCCTGTAGCAGTGGCTCGACCAGGAACGGCGGTTCGTCCGCCGCGACCGCGGTCGCGTCCTCGGGCAGCCAGGCGGGTGCCGGGTCCGGCGGTACCATCTCGATCTTCGTGATCGGCGGCAAGTCCGACGACCCGTTCTGGTCGAAGGTCAAGCGCGGCGTGGACGACGCCGCCAAGGTGGTCGAGGCCCACGGCGGCAAGGTGACCTGGCTCGGCCCGCAGAACTACGACAACCTCGGGCCCGACGCCGCGAAGCTCATCCTCACCGCCAAGAGCCAGGGCGCCACCGCCGTCATCGCGGCCGACTGGGTCCCCGACGCCGAGGATCAGGCATTCACGTCGGTCACTGGTAGCGGAGTGCCGGTCTTCCTCTACAACTCCGGTGGTACCGACTCCGCGAAGGCCGTCGGTGCGCTGACCTACACCGGCTCCGACGAGCTGCTGGCCGGCGAGGCGGGCGGGAAGTTCTTCGCCGGCAAGGGCGTGAAGAACGTGCTGTGCGTCAACACGCTGCCCGGCGCGGTGAACACGGAGGCCCGTTGCAAGGGCATCGGCGAGGGCATCGCGACCGGCGGCGGCAAGTCGACCCAGCTTCCGCTGCCGTCGTCCAACTTCGGCAACCCGACCGCCGTCACCCAGGCCATCAAGGCGGCGCTGCTGAAGGACGGCACCATCGACGGCGTGGTCACCATCAGCACCACCGACGCGGACAGCGCCGCGGCCGCCATCCAGCAGGCCAACGCCGGCGGCAAGGTCAAGCTGGGCACCTTCGACATGGACGACACCCAACTGTCGCGGGTCAAGGACGGCTCGCAGCTGTTCTGCATCGACCAGCAGCCGTACCTGCAGGGGTACCTCGCGGTGTCGCAGGCGTACGCGTACAACGCCTACGGCCTGCTGCTGCCGCAGAGCCCGCTGCTGACCGGGCCGGCGGTCATCAACGCCAGCAACGTCGACCAGGCACTCGCCGGCGCCAAGGCCGGAGTCCGCTGACGGCCATGACTGTCCAAGGATCCAAGGCAGTGCGTGCGGCGCCCGTGCCGGCGCCGCACGCCGCGCCGGGGCCGTCGCTGCGCGACCTGGCCCGGCGCCCCGAGGCCGGCGCGCTCATCGGGACCCTGGCGGTGTTCGCGTTCTTCGCCGTCTTCGGCGGCACCAAGTTCGTGTCGGCCGCCGGCGCCGCGAGCTGGCTCAACGTCGCCGCCGAGTTGGGCATCATCGCGGTACCCGTGGGCCTGCTCATGATCGCCGGTGAGCTGGACCTGTCCGTCGGCTCGGTACTGGCGGCCAGCTCCATGACCCTGGCCATCGTCTCCGGGTACTGGGGCGCGCCGATGGTCGTGGGCATCCTCCTCGCCCTGGCACTCGGACTGGTGACGGGTCTGCTCAACGGGCTCGTGGTGACCCGCACCAACGTACCGTCCTTTGTGGTCACTCTGGCCACCCTGTCCGGGGTGGCCGGCCTGACCCTGGGCCTGTCCCGGGTCATCACCGGTACCACGAGCGTGGGCCTCAAACCGGATCCGACGTCGAAGGCCATCTTCGGTACGCTGATCGGCGGCCAGTTCGAGGTGGCCATCTTCTGGTGGATCGGCGTGGCCGCCTGCGTCGCGTGGATGCTCCAGGACACCCGGTACGGCAACTGGATCTTCGCCGTCGGCGGGGACAAGGAGAGCGCCCGGGCCACCGGTATCCCCACCGACAAGGTGAAGATCGCGCTGTACGCGGGCAGCGGGTTCGGCGCCTCGCTGGTCGGTGTCATCCAGACCGTCCTGTACAACGGGGCGCAGGTCGCGAATGGACAGTCCTTTGTGTTCAACTCCATCATCGCGGTGGTCATCGGCGGCGTGCTGCTCACCGGCGGGTACGGCTCGGTGGTCGGGGTCATCCTGGGCACGCTGACCTTCGCCATCGTCAATCAGGGCATCTACTACACCGGTTGGAACTCCGACTGGGCCGCGCTGATCCTGGGCATCCTGCTGCTGGTCGCGGTCCTGATGAACAACACGTTCCGGCGCCTGGCCCTGTCCACCGGACCCCGCTCGCACGGGAGGGCATGAGCATGGACGCGCCGCTGCTGCGCCTGCGCAACGTCTCCAAGTCCTACGCGGGTACCAACGCCCTGCACGACATCTGCATCGACGTCGACGCCGGGCGCGTGCTGTGCCTGCTCGGCGACAACGGCGCCGGGAAGTCCACCCTCATCAAGATCCTTTCCGGGGTACACGCCCCCACCGCCGGTACCGTCGAAATCAACGGCGAACCCGTCCGGTTCGCCAGCCCGCGTGACGCCTCCGGGTACGGCATCGCCACGGTGCACCAGTTCGGCGGCACCTTCCCGCTGATGAGTGTCGGCAGGTCCTTCTTCGTCGGGGCCGAGCCGACCAAGCGGTTCGGACCGGTGCGCCGCTTCGACAAGAAGCGCGCCAACGAGATCGCCGTACGCGAGATGCAGTCACTGGGCATCACCCGCGTCACCGACGGCCGCCGCCTGGTCGGTAGCCTCTCCGGGGGCGAGCGCCAGGCCCTGGCCATCGCCCGCGCGGTCTACTTCGGCGCGACCGTGCTCATCCTCGACGAGCCGACGGCGGCACTGGGCGTCAAGGAAGCAACCCACGTGCTGCGCATCATCATGCAGGCCCGGCAGAAGGGCATCGCGGTCATCTTCGTCACCCACAACGTGTTGCACGCCATCTCCGTCGGCGACCACTTCGCGGTACTCATCCGTGGCGAGAAGGCCGACGACTTCCGCAAGGGCGAGCGTACCCGTGAACAGATCACCGACCTGATGGCCGGGGGAGAGGCGATGGCCACACTGGAGGCCGAGCTCGCCGAGATGCAGTCCGCGGTGGCGGAGGAGAGGTCGCTGTGAAGATCGCGCTGGATCCGTACATGCTGCGCCGGACGCCATTGGTGGAGTTGCCGGCGCGGGTGGCGGAGTTGGGGTACGAGTTCATCGAGCTGTCGCCGCGGGAGGACTTCCTGCCGTTCTTCACGCATCCGCGGGCGGATCGGCAGGTGGTCGCGTCCTTCCGGCGGGCCTTGGACGCGGCGGGTGTGTCGGTGTGTTCGGTGCTGCCGTTGTACCGGTGGTCGGGCCCGGACGAGGAGGAGCGGGCCGCGGCGGTCCGGTACTGGAAACGCGCGATCGAAATCACCGTGGAGCTTGGCTGCGGGGTGATGAACTCGGAGTTCAACGGTCGCCCGGAGCAGGCGTCGCGCAGCGAGGGTGCGTTCTGGAGGTCGATGGAGGAACTGCTGCCGGTCTTCGAGCGCGAAGGGGTGCAGCTACGGCTGGAGCCGCATCCGGACGACTTCGTGGAGGACGGGATCACGGCGGTGGACCTGGTTCGCGGCGTCAACAGTCCGTTGGTGTCGTTCCTGTACTGCGCGCCGCATACGTTCCATCAGGGCGGGAACATGGTGGAGATTCTGGAGTATGCGGGGTCGTTGGTGACGCAGGTACATGTGGCAGACTCCTTTGATCATCGGGCGTCGTCGGGGTTGCGGTACATCGTGAACCCGCCGGGGTCGCCGGCGCGGATCCATCAGCACCTGGATATCGGGCAGGGTGAGGTGGACTGGCCGGTGTTCTTCGCGACGCTGGAGCGGGTGGGGTTCGACGGGATCATGACGGCGTGTGTGTTCGCGTGGGAGGACCGGGCGGCGGAGTCGTGTGTGTTCATGCGCAAGGAGATGGACCGGTACGTCACCGCCTGGCAGCCGCGGCCGTGAGCACGAAGCGGTGGGCCTACCGCGGCCAGTACTTCGGTGGATCGCGCCGCGGGTCGCTGATCCGGTATCGTCGCGCCGGATCCAGCTCGCTGATCAGGACGATGCGTTGGCCGTCGGCCACCATGAGATCACTGAGGATTCCCGGCATCGAGGCGATGATGGCGCCGCATGCGAGCGCAAGTCCCTTCAAACCCTTGACCCGCTGCCGGTACGACACGTGATGCAGGCCGGATCGCTTGATCTGCGCGGTCTCTCCGGGATCCTCCAGCTGCCTGTAGTTGTTGGTGACAAGCAGGTCGTACCTGGACGCCGCGTCCTTGAACAGGAAGAGATCAGACTTGCCTGACCAGCGGATACCGTGAACGTGGTCAATGACGTGTCCGGGCAACAGGTGCCGCAGGATATCCATGACCTGTTCCGGAACGTCCTCATCGAGGAGAACCCGTATCAGGCTACCCGTACCGCCCGTCGCTTGGCCGCCCGGTCAACGTAGTCCGCAAAGTCGGTCGCGTCGCGAGCCGCCGCAGCGGTGACGGACGGGTAGAAATCCGCGACCCTCGCCGGGGAAACGCCGTCACGGACCAGACCCGCCACCAGTTCGAACGGCACTCTGGTCCCGGCCACGACGGGATGTCCGCCGCGAACCTGCGGGTCGACAGAGATGCGCCGCCGTGGATGGAGCAGGTTCGGTACCTCGACATCGCCGAGCGGGAACGACTGGAGGACGTCGCCGAGATTGACAACCGTGAGCGACTGGCCGGGCTTGTCCACCAGGTCGACGGCGCCGTCGTCGCGCACCAGGGCGATGCTCCGGCGGCCCTGACTGACCAGGCGATAGGAGGAGAGGTGCTCGGTCTCGCCGATGCTCTGCAGGGTCTGCAGAGCCTTGCGGACGGCCTGCAGCGACCGATCCGTCCGCAGGTACACGGCGGTACGCAAGGCGACCAGGTCCCGGAAGGAGTACAGCACGGGTCGTGCCTCGGACAGTTCCGGAACGAGCAGGCGGGTCCTGCGCCAGTAGGCCAGTTGCCCGAGCGTGGCACCGGTCAGGGCGACGGCTACGCGCGGCTCGTACGTCATGGCCGTCCCTTCTCCCGCGCCCGATGGATTCCTCCCGATCGTAGAGGACGATGCCGTTCGACGAGGGGTACCGGCCGGCCCTGATTCAAGGTGCTACACCGTGATCATGGATGGGCCGGGTTGATCGGGTGTTGGCGGCAGATGCGCGGGAGGTCTGGACCCCGTCCGGTACCGTCGCCGGCGTGAGGTTTCCGATCGGCCGACCGTACCGCGCCCTGCTCGCCGTTCTCCTGCTCGCGACCGCGACCGGCTGCTCCGCTCCGTCCACGCCAGGCCCGGCCGGATCCGCCGCCAGTACCGGACCGGACCTGGTCGTCAGCGGCCGGCCGGTGACCGTGCCGGGACTGCCGATGCTCGGCGCGGCGCCGGACCGGCTCACCGTCTCCTGCGCCAGCCGCAACTTCTGCGTGCTGGTCGACGAGACCGGGCTGAGCTGGACCTGGCGCGGCAGCGCCTGGACCGGTCCCGTGCGGTACGCCCCGGCCGGCGACTTCCAGGCCCTGGTCAGCTGCCCCGGCACCAGCTTCTGCATGGCCGCCGCCGCACGGGCCACCTACATCACCACTCAGGGCACGACCTGGACCCGTACCGCGGCCGCGAGCTGGCCGCTGGACATCGACCTGCTCGCCTGCGCCGGGCCGAAGTTCTGCCTGGCCGGCCCGGCCACGACCGCGGCGACCAACCTGCGCGCGTGGAACGGTACCGCCTGGGCCGGCACCCCGGCCGTCGACGCCGGTGACAACCCGGTCTCGCTGACCTGTTCGCCGACCGGCGGCACCTGCGCCACCATCGCCAAAACCCTTTGGTTGTACCAGAACGGCAGCTGGACCGAGCCGTTCTTCCCGCGCCACACCCCGCTCGGGGTCAGCTGCCCGACCGCCACGTTCTGCATGGTGGCGCTCGATGACGACTACGCCGTCTGGACCGGTGGCACCTGGCGTGAGTCCACACTGGACTACGGGATGACGCTCGGCGATGTCAGCTGCGCGTCGGCGAGCTTCTGTCTGGGCGTGAACAAACTGTCGACCGAAGTGTGGAACGGTACCGCCTGGGCGCCCGGGGACAACGTACCCTCCCCGAAGGTCACGTACCTGTTCAGTGTGGCCGGATTCCAGCCGTCCTGCCCCGAGTCCGGCTGGTGCATGGCGGCGGCCACCGGTGCGGTGTACCTCTACACCGCCACGCCGTGACTACCGGTAATCGGCCAGGCGGGGGCGGGCACCAGGCCGGGTGGCGCGTCGTCGCCGGCGCGGACCGCGAGTACCACGAACGGACGCGGGCGAGCGCGTCCGCCGGTCGTCCCGGTGGCCGGCGGCTGTGCGGTGGTGGACCTGAACTCGGACGGCGACCGTATCCACCTCGGCGCCTGGACCAGGTTGACGCTATCCGCCGGCTGACCCGGCGGCCCCGTCGATGGCGTCGAGCATGGACGGGTCGAGGCCGTTGATGGCGGCCATGATGAGCGCGGTGGCCAGCTCGCCGGCGGCGGCCGGGTCGATCTTGCCGCTGTGCTGGACGTGCCGGGCGGCGCCGCCGGTGAGGGCGACCAGGATCGCGGCGAGCAGGCCGGCGGACGGGCCGGGCGTGCGGCCGAGCGCGGTCAGGAAGTTGCGGACCTGCTCCTCCACCCGTTCGGAGATGGCGTCCACCACGGGCTGGTGGCGGGAGGCGCGCTCGGCGCCCGGGTCGGAGCCGAAGAGCATGCGGAAGCTCTGCGGGTGCGCGACGGCGTAGTCGAACAGGGCCATGACGTACCGCCGGACCAGCTGCTCCAGCGCCTCGTCCCCGGCCGAGTCGTAGACGGCGAGTACCCAGCCGCGCAGGCGGTCCACCTCCCGGGCGAACACCGTGTCGTAGAGCGTCTCCTTGCCGCCGAAATGCGCGTACAGCGTGGGTTTGGTGGATTTCGCCCGCTCGGCGATGAGCTCCATCGTCGCCTGGCGGTACCCGCGCTCGGCGAACACCACCAGCGCCGCATCCAGCAACTCCCCGTCGGTCGGGGCGGCGGTACGGCGGGATCCCGGGCTTGATGTAACCGCTGGCTTACCGTTGCGCACGAGCACTCACTCTACGGGCCGGGCCTGCTTTACTCTCCGGTAAAGCACCGCTTTACTGGTGAGTTAAGGAGCGCGCCATGAAGGTATCCCGCCCGGCACTGGCCACCCTGGTGGTCGCCGGGACGCTCAGTGCCGTGGTCGTGCCGGCCATCACCGCGCCAGCGGCCACCACGTCCAGCACGCGTACCGAGGTGGCGGTGTCCACCACCTCGCCGATCACCTCGGTGGCCGAGTCCAAGGTGTCGGTACGCATCCCGCTACCCGCTACGGCGGGCGCGCATCCGGCCGCCTGCGACTGGCTGTCCTACCTGCGGTACCGCGATGTGAAAGGGCCCAGAGCGGCAGCGCAGGCCGACAAGATCCTCATCGCGCAGCCCGGCATCCTGGAGGGGGCCGGCGCGTTCGACAGCGTGGCCCGCGACACCGTCGCGGCCGCCGCGAAGGCCGGCAGGCACATCGAGTTCTGGGCGCTGGACCGGCGGTCCAACTGCCTGGAGGACGGCACCGGCCGGCAGGCCGCCCTGGCCGCGCGCAACCCGCAGCTCGCGATCGACTACTACTACCACGGCGCGTCCGTCAACGGCCGTACCTTCGCCGGCTTCCTGCCCAACGACCAGCTCGGCTGGCTGGCGCAGCAGGGTATCGCGCAGACCGTCCAGGACCAGTTCGACCTGATGACGGCCGAACTGCCCAGCGCGTCGCTGCGCCGGCAGAAGGTGCTCTGCGGCGGCCACTCGCTGGGCGGCATCATCACCGGGTACTTCGCCGAATGGGACTTCAACGGCACTCCCGGCTTCCAGCAGTGCTCGGGCTACTTCGCGCTGGACTCCGCGATCGCGATCTCGCTCGGCTCGCTCAGCGGCATGGCCACCATGACCAACCAGAACCCCGGGCAGAGCTACGACCAGTTGCAGACCGCGCTGAACCTCGGGCTGGCACCCCGGTCGCTGCAACTGCCCGCGCTGATCAACGCGGAGACCATGAACCTGCTCGGCATCGCCGGCGTGGCCGCCGACGTCAACCCGACCGGCCAGTCCACGCTCGCCGCCAGCCTGCCGCCGAACAACACCAACCTGGACCTCACCCAGCGGGCGCTGTTCTCGCAGGACCTGACGACCTTCCTCACCGGCATGCCGGCGGTACGGGACTTCCGGCTGACCAACGCCGCCACGCTGGGCGGCCTGATGGACAACAACTCGCAACCGCTGGCGTTCCTGCAGACCAGCGTCGGCTTCTTCGCCGGCGGCACGGTGGCGGCCAAGAACTTCCCGGCGCCCAACAACGTCGCCCAGATCCCCGGCCTGCAAGGTATCGCCCCGCTGCTGGGCCCGGACCCGAAGGCGATCCCGAACCAGCCCATGGGCCCGTTGTACACCTGGCAGAACTACAACCAGGTGACCGCGAACGACTTCACCAACCCGGCCAAGGAGGTATCCGACATCGCCGAGCTGGCCCGCAGCCTGGCCGAGCAGCCGCTGGACTTCACCGAGGAGTACTTCCCCACCAAACTCGCCACCGACGTCAACTCCTCGACCGCCCCGCAGATCGCGGGCCACCTCAAGTTCCCGAACGGGATCGCCGCGAACCCGGTCCTCAACCTGCTCGGCGGCTCCGGACTGGTGGTGGCCAGCGGGAACCTGCCCGCCGGGCGTACCGTCATCGCGCCCGGGTACCACCACCTGGATGTGCTCACCGCCGCTCCGGTGCAGAACAACGGCGGCCCCGACCTCATCTCCACCAACCTGGCCGCCTTCGCCGAAGGCGCCTGACCCCTGGACCCGGTGGCCCGGACCGCCGGAGGTCCGGGCCACCGGCTAAACAGTGACGCATGTAAATGAACTGATGTGCTTGCGGGCGCGTTACCCCGTACAGGGCGGTGGAACGTCCATCCCTCTGGATTGGAGGTAACGCCATGTTGCCGCGTCTCCAGCTCAGTCTCCGGACCCGGAGCCTGGCCGCAGCCGCCGCGCTGGCCGCGCTCGCCACGTTCGCCGGCGGTCCGGCCGCCGGCGCCCCGGCGGCGGCGCAGCCAACCCGGTTCCACCAGGTCAACCTCGTGTCCGGCCCGGATGCGGGCGGTCCCGGGCTGGTGGACCCGAACCTCGTCAACGCCTGGGGCCTCGCGCTCGGCCCGACCAGCCCGCTGTGGGTCGCGAACCAGGGCTCCTCGACCGCGACCGTCTACCGGGGCGGTGTCGACGGGGCGGCGGCGAGCCTGGCGCTCACGGTCGCGATCCCCAGCTTCGGCCCGACCGGCCAGGTGTTCCACGACGCCGCCGGTGACCCCACGGGCTTCCAGGTCACCGGTCCGAGCGGTACCGGCGCCTCGGCGTTCCTGTTCGACACGCTGGCCGGCGACATCGTGGGCTGGAGCCCCGCCGCCGACCGGGCCAACGGCGTCGTCGCCGCGCACGTCGCCGGTGCGGTGTACACCGGGCTGGCGATGTGGCAGACCGAATTCGGCTCGTTCCTGCTCGCCACCGACTTCGCGGGCGGCCGGATCGACGTCTTCGACAGCAGCTTCCGCCGGCTGCCGCCGGGCTTTTTCATCGACCGCTCCGTACCGCCCGGATTCGCGCCCTTCAACGTCGTCGCCAGCGGGGACTCGGTGTACGTGGCGTACGCCAAGCAGGACCCGAACGGTGGACCGGCGGTCGCCGGGCGCGGGCTGGGCATCGTCGACCGGTACACGAACTTCGGCGCGACCGTGCGCCGGGTGGCCACCGGCGGCACGCTGAACGCGCCGTGGGGTATGGCGATCGCACCGGCGAGCTTCGGTACCTTCGCCGGCGCCCTGCTGGTCGGCAACTTCGGCGACGGGCTGCTGGGGGCGTACGGCGGCAGCAGGTTCATGGGTCTGCTGCGCGACAGCGGCAACGTGCCGATCCAGATCGAGAAGCTGTGGTCGCTGCTACCCGGCACCGCCACCTCGGGTGGTGTCAACAACATCTGGTTCAGCTCCGGCCCGCAGAGCGAAACCCACGGGCTGGTCGGGCTGATCAGTCCCGCCACGACCTGATCCCTCCTCCCCCAAAACAGCGGGCCGCACCGGAGCACCGGTGCGGCCCGCTGGCGTGCTCCGGGCCAAGTTACGCAAGGTCCGCCGCCGGCGACGGGCGCCGCCACCTGCGCCAAGATGCGCGCCGCGTGCCGAATTGTATCGATGCCCTTGACAGTCCGGTGGCGCGGGCGCCAGACTCGCCAACACATTGTGAGCGTTCACATTGCACTCCACACCCCAGCTTCACACGGAATGGATCACCCATGGATCGTGCAACCCCCCATCGGCGTTGGCGCTGGCCGGTCCTGACCGCCGTCGCCGTCACCGCCGCCGGCGCCGGCATGCTCGTGCTCGGCCCGAACGCCTCCGCCGCCACCGCAGGCCCCTGCGACATCTACGCCGCCGGCGGTACCCCCTGCGTGGCCGCGCACAGTACCACCCGGGCGCTGTTCGCCGCGTACACCGGCCCGCTGTACCAGGTGCGCCGCTCCTCGGACGGCACCTTCAGGAGCATCACCCCGCTCAGCGCGGGCGGCGTCGCGAACGCGGCCACCCAGGACGCGTTCTGCGCGGGTACCACCTGTGTCATCTCGCGGATCTACGACCAGACCGGCCGGCACAACGACCTCGTCCAGGCACCCGGGGGCGGCGCGGCCGGCGGGCCGGACAACCTCGCCAACGCCACCGCCGCACCCACCACCGTCGGCGGCCACCGCGCGTACGGGGTCTTCGTGGCACCGGGCACCGGGTACCGCGACGACAGCACCTCGGGCATCGCCACCGGCAACGCGGCCGAGGGGCTGTACGCACTCTTCGACGGTACGCACTTCAACGGCGGCTGCTGCTTTGACTACGGCAACGCGGAGACAAGCAACAACGACACCGGCAACGGCCACATGGAGGCCATCTACTTCGGCAACATCAAGGTCTGGGGCTTCGGCACCGGCAACGGCCCCTGGGTCATGGCCGATCTGGAGAACGGCCTGTTCTCCGGCGTGAACCAGCACTTCAACGCCAACGACCCGACGGTGAACCACCGGTACCTGACGGCCATCATCAAGGGCACGGCGAACCTGTGGGCGATCCGGGCCGGCAACGCGCAGTCGGGCGGACTGTCCACCTTCTACAGTGGAGCGCGGCCCAACGTGGCGGGCTACAACCCGATGCACAAGGAGGGCGCCATCATCCTGGGCATCGGCGGTGACAACAGCAAGGGCTCCGCCGGTACCTTCTACGAGGGCGTGATGACGTCGGGCTACCCGTCGGACGCCACGGAGAACTCGGTACAGGCCAACATCGTGGCCGCCGCGTACCGGTGAAGCAGGCCGAGCCGCCCCCGGGTCACGGGGGCGGCTCGCCCGGGGCGCGCATCCGCCACGCGTCCGTTACCAACTCAGCCAGCCGGTCCACGTCGACCCGGGCCAGCCACAGCATGACCAGCGGCAGGCCGTCGTACGCGGGCGTGGTGAAGAAGAGTTCGGGTTCGCCGAGCAGTAGCGCCTGCTTCTCCGCCTCGTCGCCGACGTACAGCACCGCGATGTCGGTGCGGATCACCCGCGGCTTGCCCGGCTGCCGCTCGGGGTAGGACCAGACGAACCCCTTGTCGGCCACCCGGAAGTCGAAGCCGTCGCTGTCGATCTCGGCGACGTGCGGCAGCATGAGCGCCAGCCGCCGGACGTCCTCGGCGTCAGCCATCGAGCCCGCTCCCGGAGCCGTCCCGCCGCAGCCGCTCCCCGTGCGCGTGCTCCTCGGCGGTCACCTCGCCGGGCCGGCTCGCCTGCAACCGCCACCGCGTCACCGACCCGTCCGGCCCCTGGCACCGGCCACCCGACAGCGCCCGGTCGATCCGCTGGCGTACGGTCTGCTCGGCGTCCGGCTCCGCGGCGAACAGCGTGCGTACCCGTACCTCGTCACCCACCCGCTCGGCGCTGGTGTGGTGCGGCGCGAGCGGGCAGGGTGGTTCGTGGTCCCAGTGCCCGCACAGCTCGACGGTGATGGCTCCTCCGGGCGCACGCAGATCGGCGCCGTCCGGCATGGCCAGGATCGCCTCGTGCGCGAATGCAAGTCTCACCGACCCATCATCCACAGCCGCGGCGCCCCGCGCAGCCACCCGTGGCTGGCCCGGCGATGTCCAGCACGGGCAGGATCAGATTCGCCCCGACCGTCGCGCCGACGATGGTGGTGAGCAGGACCGCGATACCTTCCCGGTCACGGCTCCTCCAGCTGGCCACAGATGAGGAATACGGGGCCGGCCTTGGGTGCGTCGCCGACGCCGATGACGGTCAGGCTCTGTGGACCCGCGTCGCACTGCTCCGCCGAGGCCAGGTCGATCCACATCGTCACGGGCTGGGCGCCGGACCGCAGCGACGTTCCGGGCGGGTACACCTCCAGCCGCGCGATCGTGTCCCGCTCGTCGGTGACGACCGCGTGGTGGCCGGCGTACCGCCTGCCGGCCCGCGGGTCGGCGAGGTGCGGCCAGTACACGACGGACATGCACTCGTACCCGGAACCCTCCATCGCCGGCGGCGGGCAGGCCGGTCGCAGGCCGGCGGGCAGCGCCTGGCGGTAGTTCTGTTCGAGGTATATGGACGCGGACAGGGTCAGTTCGGGCCAGGCCGGCCCGAGCGTGCTCCCGCGGGCGAACCCGTTCGGCCCGGCGAAGCAGTCGTCCACCTGGACCTCGTCCCAGCCGATCTCCTTGGCTGCGGCGGCGGACGGGGTGCGGGCCAGGTCGACGGCGATGAGCCGGTCCTGGTCGAAGTCGTGGTCGACGGGTTCCTCGGCCCAGAACGCGCAGCGCGTCTCGCTGTCCACGCGCCCGAGGAACGCGGGCGTGCCGATGAAGACACTGCGCATGCAGACCTCCCACCCCTGCGCCTTCCCGACACGGGTGTTCCATCCTGTTCCATCGGACGGACGCCGCCCGGTAGTCCGGCAGACCGTGACGTTCGACAGTGCGGGGATGCACCTGACTGAATGCCCCACGGGCTTGCGTACCGCCGCTAGGGTCTGCTGTGTGTCAATGCCTGATGCCCGCCGGTCCTTTCCGGCCGTGCTTCCCGACCTCGTCTGGGAAGCGGTGCTGCTTTTCCTCGCGCTCGTCGTGACCGGCCTGGGCGTCGCTGCCGGCCACTTCACCCCGGCCCACCTCGCGCCCCGCTTCGCCCTGCTGGGCCTCGTCGCCGCCGGGCTGGCGCTCTCGCTGCGTACCGGTACCCCGAACCTCGCGCTGACCGGCCAGGTAGCCGTGGGCCAGCTGCTGTACGTGGTGCTGGTCCAGCACAACCTTCCGGGCCTGGTGGCGGGCGTGTTGACCGTGCTCATCGTCCTCGTGATGGGCGTGGTGCTCGCGGTGATCGCCGGGTTGACCGGGCAGCCCGGCTGGGCGGTGACGCTGGCCGGGCTGGCCGCGTGCTACGCGATCACGCTCGGCGCGGGTACGAACATGCGCGTGCTGCCGCTGGCGCACCTGCTGACGCCCGGCTACTTCGAGGTGTTCTCGGTGCTGTTCGTGCTGGGATCCCTGGGCGGCGGGGCGCTCTGGCTCGTACCGCAGGTGCGCTTGTTCCTCAGTCCCGAGCCGGAGTCCGGGGTGGGGCGGCGGCTGGTACGCGCCCTGGTGGGCATCGGCGGGTCCAGCGCGCTGGCCGGGATCGCGGGTGCGCTGACCGCGGGGTACATCGGCGGCTCGCAGGTCGGGCTGGACCTGGTGACCCTGCTCGTCGCGCTGGGCGCGGTGCTGCTGGGCGGCATCAGCCTGGCCGGGCGCGGCGGCGGTGTGGCCGGCACGGTGCTGGGGGTGTACATCCTGGCGGCCTTCGAGTTCATGGCGTTGATACACGCGTGGTCGTTGTGGGCGGGCACCCTGCTGCCCGCGACGCTGGCCATGCTGGTGGGCCTCCCGGTCGCCGCCCTGCTCGACCACTTCCGCGCCCGCCGCGACGCCACGACGAGCGGCACTGCGACCGGCGGCCCCGCGGCCGTGCCGGCCGCCTTCCCGCCGCCTACCGCCTTCCCGCCGCCCGCCTTCCCGCCGGCTCCAGGACCCGTCACCCCGGCGCGGTAGCCGGCAAGATCTCGAAGGGTATGGACGGGGGGTCGGTTGGTCGGGGAAGCTGGCGGTACGGGCGTTGCAGGGAGGCAACCATGAGCTTCGCCGCAGATCCGACCGGTACCACGCCGGCAAACCAACCATCCAACACCGGAGTACTGGGCATGCTGGGCAGCGCCGCCTGGCAGACACTGCTCGTGGCGGGCGCCGCCGCGATCGTCCTCGGCGTCGTCGCGCTCGCGTGGACCGGTGCCACGCTCGTCGTCGCCGGCACCGTGTTCGGCATCTATCTGCTCCTCAGCGGGGTGTTCCAGCTGGCCGGCGCGTTCGCCACGCACCTACCCGGCCACCTGCGGGTGCTGGGTCTGGTCAGCGGTTCGCTGAGCGTACTGCTCGGGCTGATCTGCTTCCGTGGCCCGGCGCAGTCGATCCTGCTGCTGGCGCTGTGGATCGGCTTCGGCTGGCTGCTGCGCGGCATCATGACCACGGCGATGGCGGTGTCCAGCCCGGTCGTGCCGGCCCGGGGCTGGCAGGCGCTGCTGGGCGGCATCACGATCATCGCGGGGATCGTGCTGATCGTCTCGCCGTTCGCGTCCATCGCCACGCTCACCGTGGTCGCGGGGGTCTGGCTGATCGCGCTGGGCGCGATCGAGATCGTGCACGGCATCCGGCTGCGGGCGCACCTGGCCCGGCTCGGCTGATCCGGGACAGGCCGAGGCCCGGTCCGGCGGGTGCCGGACCGGGCCTCGGGTTTCACCAGGGGGTACCGTTCGCGAAGTCGGTGGCGAGGGTGGCGTTGACCGAGGCGATGACGCTCGAGTCGGTGATGATCAGCCCCAGCTCGCGGTTGGAGTTCAGCGAGGTGGACGAGAAGTTCTGCGAGCCGATGTACACCTTGGCGGAGCTGGTGCCGTAGTCGGCGACGATGGCCTTGGCGTGGATGTACAGGCTGTCGCTGGTGCCGTACGTGACGATCGAGCCGCCGGCGGCGGTGACGGCGTTGTAGTTGCTGGCGTACGACGAGCTGTACTCGGCGACCACCTCGACGGTGACACCCCGGTCGGCGGCGCTGACCAGGGCGTTGACGATCGGCGTCGAGCCCAGTTCCAGGGCGTACAGGGTGAGGCTGGTGGACGCGCCGTTGATCAGGCTGAGCAGGCGCGACTGGGCGTCGGTGGGGCTCCAGACCAGGTCGTCGGCGTCGGACGGGGTGACGGACGTACCGGCGTAGTCGGCGTTGAACACCTTCTCGATCGCAGTCGCGTCCGCGCTGTCCTTCTCGATGAGGTCGAAGTTGCGGTCGGCCGAGTAGTACGTCGGCGTCCAGTTCTCGCTCATGATCACCGAGGTGGTGCCGTCCACGACCATCGTCTTCTGGTGCGTGTAGTAGTAGGTCGAGGAGGAGTAGACGACCCCGACGCCGTTGCCGGTGAGGTAGCTGTACGCGGCGGAGTTGAGGGAGGTGTGCTTGCCGTCGAGGATGACGCGGACGGTCACGCCCCGGGCGGCCGCCGCGGCGAGGTCCTGTTCGGCCGTGGTGTCGTTCAGCTCGTACATGGTCAGGTCGATGCTGGACGCGGCCGAGTTGATGAGGCTGTACAGCGTGGCGTGGCCGTTGTCCGGCTGGGTGAGCAGCGTGTACGGGCCGGCGGCGGTGGCCGGTCCGGTCGCTGCGAGCACGCCGGTCAGCGCGGTGGCGAGGGCGACCAGGGCAGCGCACAGGGTGCGGCGGAGCGGGCGGTCGTGCATGAGGGCTCCCAAGATTCTCGGGGTTTCGACAGCCGAATCACCTGCACCGGTGATTCACCGCATTCGATCCCGCGTATCGCTGGAGGCGCCAGGCACAACATGCACAACCGGGCGGATGGGCGTGCCAATGCCGCTACGCGGCCGAGGCTTCCGTCCTGAGTGGACGCAGCCCGAGTTCCCGGGACTCCGTGCCGAAGTACCGGCGCAGCTGGCGCTGTGCCGAGCGGTCACCCCAGCGTTCGAGGTACGCGCGGCCGGCCGGGGTACGGGCGAGGAGCTGGTACCGGAGCAGGTTGGCGGCCACGATCGGGGGTACCGCCCAGGGCAGCGAGACCGGCAGTCCCAGGTCGCGTACGCCTCCCTTGCCGAGGAAGTACCGCAGCATGCTGAGCAGGCGGGCGCGCGCGTACCGGCCGCGTACCCCCGCGAAGTGTCCGAAGTGGAGAGTGCGCTGCGCGGCCACGAGGGCGCCGGCCAGCGGCGGCCCGGCGGCTCCGCCGTAGCTCTGGGTGAGCAGCTGGTGGTAGTTGTGCCGGTGCTGCTCGCGTTCGGTGCGGCACAGCCAGTCCTCGTCCACCCCGAGCAGCCACCCCACGTACCGCCAGAGGTGCATGAACGCGCCCGACTCGGCCCGGCTGACGCGTACCCCGAGCAGCCGCACGCCCAGCAGCTGTACCCCGCTGAAGAGGCCGAGCGTGGCGGCCTGGTCGGCCTGGTTGACCGGGAGCCCCCACCGCGCGGTGTCCCACCGCCCGCCGGTCTCGAACCGCTGGTTGACCATCGCGTGCATCAGCCGGACCTGCACGGTCAGCCGGAAGCCGGCGCCGGTGCGGCGCATCGCGTCCGGCCCGGTCACCGCGACCGCCCAGTGCTGCGTCTCCGCGAGCCGCCGGACCGCTGAGCCGCCGGTCAGGCCGCCGGTGGCGACCAGCAGGTCGGACGGGCCGCCGTAGCGGTACGAGCCGATCAGTGCCAGTTGCAGCAGCACGTCGGAGCCGTTGGTGCCGAACCGCCGGGCCACCCGGGCACCCTCGTTGACCCGGTCGAAGTCCACCCAGTCCGGGGTCGCCTCGACCGCCGCGAAGAACGCGCGCAGCGGCTCGGGCGCGTCCGGCGGCGGCGCGGTCCCGCCGTCCAGGGCCTGGCGGAACTGCGCCATCGTGACCGTGCCGGCGCGCATGGCACGCACCAGCGCGGCGCCGACCTCGTCCCGGCACAGCAGCCGCGCGCCGATGGTGTCGAGCAGCGCCGGGTCGGGCTCGCGGACCCCGGCGACGAGCCGCAGCGCCCGCCCGGCCCGCCGGTTGAGCGCCTCGGTCTCGCGGAACCGCTGCGGAAATGCGACCATGGTTCGATGCTGACACGAGCGATTACTCGCATTCAACTCGCGTTGTGAGCACGCATTGCCACCGCCCGGCCGCACCGCCCCGCGCAAGACCCCACGCCAGGACCGGTCCCGCGCCATGGTGGCGCGCATCCTCGACGCCGGCGAGGCCACCCTCATCGCGCACGGCTACGACGGCGCCTCCACCAACCGCATCGCCGCGGCGGCCGGCATCAGCCCCGGCTCGCTGTACCAGTACTTCCCGCACAAGGACGCCGTGATCGCGGCCGTCATCGACCGGTACAGCGACGCGGTCGCGTCCCGGGTCGCCGGCAAGCTGGCCGACCAGCTCGGCCAGCCCGCGACGGTTGCGGCGCGTACCACGCTGGCTACGCTGCTCGACGCGCTGGACGTGCACCCGCAATTCCTGCGGGCGGTGGTCGAGCAGGTGCCGCGGCTGGACTTCGCCGGCAAGCTCAGCGCGTTCGAGCAGCGTATCGGCGACATGATCACGGCGTACCTGATGCTGCACCGCGACACCGTGCGGGCGGACATGCCGCTGGACGCCGGCGCCTGGATCCTGGTCCGCACGGTCGAGCACCTCACGGTCCGCTACATCCTGGACCGGCCTCCGATTCCCCGCGAGCGCTTCCTCGACGAGCTGACCCGGCTCGCCCTCAACTACCTCGGCCCGGCCCGCTAGTCCACATCGTGGGACGGCGTACCTCTTTTGATCGCGCCGCCGTACTGCTGGCGATGCTTGCTGCCCAGGTGTGGAGGAACGTTGCTACACAACGTCTTCGGCCGGTCACGCAACCGCCGCCGTTGGCGTGGGGTTCACCTGTTGTTGGCCGCGCTCGCGGTCTCCACGGTGGTGTTCGTCGCGTCCATCCCCGCACCCAAGGCCCACAGCGT
>DATEJJ010000021.1:0-2141 GCA_035278125.1 Rugosimonospora sp. | reverse complement strand
GAAGGCCGGGGTGGCGCTGGGTACGCCGCTGGCCGGCACCCGGGTGGGTGGCCTGGTCGCCGGCCCGGTCGGTGCGGCGGCCGCGCTGCTCCCGGCGGACCTGGGCGAGAACGTCATGCTCGGCGACTCGGGTGCCAACGCGCTGGGCGCGCTGCTCGGGGTGGCGCTGGTGGCGGGTACCGGGCGGTGGGGGCGGGCGGCGCTGCTGTCGGTACTCGCCGGGCTGACGGCGGCCAGCGAGAAGGTCAGCTTCACCAAGGTCATCGAAAGTACGCCCGGTCTGCGGGAACTGGACGCTCTGGGGCGCAAGTAACGATGAGCGTGGCGGAGCGGGTCGCGACCGGGGGACGGATCGCGGGCGCGGCCGCCCTGATCGCGGGGTTGACCATGGCCAGCCGGCTGGTCGGCTTCGCGCGGATCTTCGTGTTCAGCAAGGCGGTCGGCGCCACCGAACTCGGTGACGTGTACCAGGCGGCGAACACGGTACCGAACATCATCTTCGAGATCGTGGCGGGTGGCGCACTCGCGGCGCTGGTGGTACCGCTGCTGGCCGGGCCGATCGCCCGCCAGGACCGGGACAGCGTGGACGATACCGCGTCCGCCCTGCTCACCTGGGTGCTGGCGGTACTCGTGCCGCTGGCCGTGGTGGTCGCCGCCGCCGCGTACCCGATCATGTGGCTGCTCAAGCACAACGCCTCGCCGCAGGCCCTGGCCACCGGCGCGGCCATGCTGCGCGTGTTCGCCCCGCAGCTGCCGCTGTACGGGATGGGCATCGTGCTGACCGGGGTGCTGCAGGCGTACCACCGGTTCGCCTGGCCGGTACTCGCCCCGCTGCTGTCCAGCCTCACCGTGATCGGCGCGTACCTGACGTTCTTCGCCACCCAGCCGGGCAGCCCGGACATCCCGCACGTGAGTACCGGCGGTCAGCTGATCCTGTCGGTGGGCACCACGCTGGGCGTGGTGGTGCTCTCGCTGTGCCTGGTGATCCCGGCACGCCGGCTGGGGCTGCGGCTGCGGCCCACACT
The DNA here is from genome assembly GCA_035278125.1 of Rugosimonospora sp. Classification (GTDB taxonomy): domain Bacteria; phylum Actinomycetota; class Actinomycetes; order Mycobacteriales; family Micromonosporaceae; genus DATEJJ01. Next base: position 1,116 of record DATEJJ010000021.1, on the reverse strand, counting down.
GCGGATCCCGCTCGGTCAGCGCGGCCAGGTGCGGTCGCTGGCCGCGGTGGGGGTGCTCACCGTGGTGGCGCAGCAGTTCGCGCTGGCCGCCGCGATCGTGCTGGTGCAGTGGCACACGGTGCACGGGTCGCTGGTGCTGTTCACCCAGGCGCAGACGGTGTACCTGCTGCCCTGGGCGGTGCTCGCGGTACCGGTGGCCACCTCGGTGTACCCGGTGCTGGCGCGGGCGTACGCGACCGGGGAGGCGGAGCGCTTCGGCCGTACCCTGTCCGGTGCCTCGCGCAGCGTGCTGCTGCTGTCCGGGCTGGGCGCGGCGGGACTGGTCGCGCTGGCGCAGCCGCTGGCCCGGCTGCTGGTCGAGGTGACCCGCGGGGTACCCGACGCGGGTACGCTCGCCGCGGCGATCGCCTGGTTTGCCCCCGGGCTGCTCGGGTACGGGCTGTTCGCGCTGCACTCCCGGGCGCTGTACGCGCGCGGCCAGAACCGCTCGGTCGCGGTGGCAACACTGCTCGGCTGGGGCGCGGTGACGGTCGCCTCGGTGGGGCTGGCGCTGGTGCTGCCCGACCGGTACCGGGTGCCCGGGGTGGCGGCGGGAAACTCGCTCGGCATGCTGGTGCTGGGCGCGGTGCTGGTGGTACTGGTGGCACGGCGTACCGGCCGGGCGTCGGTGGCCGGCCTGCCGCGCAGCGGGGGAGTCGCCGTACTGGCGGGTGGGCTGGGCGCGGTGGCGGGCGTGGCGGTACGGCTGCCGCTGCCGGCCACCCCCGGTGTCGTGGGTACCGCGGCTCAGGGCATGCTGTCCGGTGCGGCGGTCGTCGCCGTGTTCGCCGGTACCGCCCTGATCGCCGATCCGCGGGGCGTCCGGCCCGTGTTCCGCACGCTGGCCCGCCGGCTGCACCGCCGCCCGCGGGAGACTGGACCTGGTGGAGTGGGAGGGGCGGCTTCATGACCGAGCGGGTGGCCCTGGTGCTCGCGTCGAGTACCGGCGGAATCGGGCGGCACGTGGCCTCGCTCGCCGAGGGCCTGGGCCGGCGCGACTGCGAGGTCACCGTGTACGGGCCCGCCGCCACCGAGGCGCACTTCGACTTCACCGGCCACGGGGCCGGGTTCGTCGCG